>JAEWTK010000262.1 GCA_023459535.1 Pseudomonadota bacterium | reverse complement strand
CTACTTGTCTGAGCAATTGGTCACCGGCTCCGTAACCATGGGTATCGTTGAATTCCTTGAAATTATCCAGGTTGATGAACAGCAAGGCGGCGCCCCCGGCCAAGGGCTGCTGGCACTCCAGCATTTTTTCCAGCTCCTGGATCAGTTGCCGGCGATTAGGCAGGTGGGTCAGGCTGTCGAAAAATGCCAGTTGGTGGATTTCCTCTATAAATTGGCGCTGTTCGGTGATGTCGGTGGAAATGCCGCAGAGGCCATAGATCGTGTTATCGGCGGCAATGAGGGGAATCTTGGACGTGAGAAAGATTTTTTCTTGATGGTTATTCAGGCTACGACTGATTTCTTCCCTCACCTGCCGTTTGCCGGTCTTTAGAATCTCCAGATCACTTTCGTGCAGTTCGGCTGCGGTCTTGCTGTCAAACAGTTCATCATCACGGAGGCCCAGAATTTCTTCGCAGCTGTGCCCGGTCATGTCGCAGACCTTCTGGTTGACATACTGGTAGCGTAAATCCTTATCCTTGATGTAGATATAGGCGTCCACACTGTTCAGTATAGTTTTCATCTTGTCTTCACTGAGCCGTAGTTCGGCGGTGCGCTTTTGCACCTCCTTTCTCAGCAGGATGACAAAACCAGATGCCAACAGCAGGGCTGCCAGCAGTCCGGTTAAACCCCACCAGAAAGTGCGGGGCACCAGCGGTTCGGGATAGGGGGTTCCCCAGTGTTCCAGTACCTTGAAATAAGGCGAGTCCTGCTGGTTTTTCCAGGCCCTCAGACGGTCATCGATGGCTGCCAGCAACGCTGCGTTTTTTCCTTTGGCCGTGACATAGAACAGCGTTGAGGGCTGGAACATCAGATGGCTGGCGGCCACGTCATAATCGCCGCCATAGAATGCACCGAAATGATGGTTAACGGCAATCACATCTGCACCACCGTCAGCGACCAGTCGGAAGCCCTGTTCGAAATTGTCGACAGGGATGAGCTCACTCCTGATGTTGAATCCCGCCAGCAGGGCGGTCAGGTATTCTTCTTGAATCGAGCTATCCAGGATGGCGATACGTTTGCCGGCGAGATCGAGCATGGATTCGATCTCGACATTCTGACGGCGGTAGATTTGCGACCAACTGTGCAGGGCGGGTATCTGATGAAAATCCAGATTGATATCCCTGCTGTCGGTATAGGCGACATCCGGCATCAGGTCGATGCGCCCCTCCTTGACGGCGCTCAGACAATCCTCCCATTCGCAGGGTACGGTCGAGATTTTCCAGCGCTCGGCCTGTGCGATTTCCTTCAGCAGATCTCCGAGGATGCCACTTGGCAATCCATCCTTCCCCTGCATGAGTTTCGGCGGATTTTCATAGACGCCGACACGAACTACACGCTCCGCGGCAGTCGCGGCAAAAGTGGGCAGCAGTGTCAGCAATATAATCAGGCGAGCGAACTTGCGCATGTCTCACGTCCGGTATTTATAGTCAGAATACACCAGAATTCCTGGTTTCCGAGTGTCGGGCATTGCATTCGTCGTATCGCAGATATTCGAGTCCGGATGTTCAGAAATAAAAATTGAGGCTGCCGTAAAGTGACCAGTCGTAGTGCGTGTAGCTTTTGCTGATGGCTTTGCTGAAGCCCAACATCAAATGCTGATGTTCGGTCAGGTTGCGGATCAGCATGACGTCGATTGGCACGAACCAGCGTCCGTCCCGGGTGTTGTAGTTGATACCGTGTTCATCCCATAGCCGCAGCCTGGTCTTGCTGTTGAGCTGAAAACCCAGAGTCGGATAAAACTCGATCTTGCGCAGGCGTTCTGCACTGTCATCACTGGGGTCCATGCCGTGCAGATAGCGAACAATCGGCGAGAAATCGCTGAAGTAAGCATGTGTGCCGGGTTCCGGCTGGTAAATGGCACCCACTTGGGGAGCGAGCACCAGTTGGTTGCTGGAACCGACCGGCAGGATGGTGCGCAAACCGAAAGTGCTTTGCCAGTTTTCAGCCAGATACGGACCTTTGGCCGAGATTGTGAACCTGACGTTGGCCAGATGCAGATCGGTCAGCGCGAAATCAGGCAGGTCGCGGTCGTTGTCGTTATAGAAGCCGGCGTCCACGCGCAGTGTGGCTTGGTGCATGTTGTTGGATTTGAGCGGATGGTAATAGCGCAGTTGCAGCGTATCGCGGTAGCTGTCATCGTCCAGGCGCGTTTTGAAGGCGAACAGCTTGATGACTTCATGCTCGTGCAGGCCGGAGTCGGCACTGGCGATGGCCGGAATCAGCAGGACCAACAACAGCAACAGGCGCATGAGCAGGATATTCCAGTAGATAACCCTGATATTGTAGCGGTTATTTCGGCTTCCAGTTGCGCAGCATCAGCGCATTGGTGACGACGCTGACCGAACTCAACGCCATTGCAGCGCCAGCGATGACCGGGTTGAGTAGGCCGAAGGCTGCCAGCGGGATGCCGATCAGGTTGTAGATGAAAGCCCAGAACAGGTTCTGTTTGATCTTGCTGTAGGTTCGCCGCGAGATATCGATGGTATCCGCGACCAGGCTCGGGTCGGAACGCATCAGCGTAACGTCGGCTGAGTGCATGGCGACATCGGTGCCGCTCGACATGGCAAAGCTGACATCTGCCATTGCCAAGGCTGGGGCGTCATTGATACCGTCGCCGACCATAGCGATGGTACGGCCTTGTTTTTTCAGTGCTGCGACGGCAGTGGCCTTGGTCTCCGGCGATTGCTCTGCGAGTGTTTTCTCGATGCCCAGTTGACCGGCCACGCGCTCGGCACTGCGATGGTTGTCGCCGGTCAGCAGCACGGTTTGAAGCTTCAATGCATGCAGGCGCTCAATCGCCAGCCTGGCACTGGGTTTGATTTCATCGCCGAACGCCAGCACGCCGATCAGACGCAATTGACCGTCCTGTTCGCTCGCCAGCCAAGAGATGGTGCGGCCATCGCTCTCGATAGCCTTGATCTGTTCGTCCAGTTCGGCAGAGGGGATGCCCAGTTGCTGCATCCAGCGTTGATGGCCCAGATAGACACGCCGACCGTCGATCTCGGCCTGCAGACCGAGCCCCGGCAGGTCGCGCAGTTCGCTAGCCGGGGAGTAGACAAGCCCCCGCTTCTTTGCCTGATCGGCAACCGCTCTTGCCAGCGGGTGTGCGCTGCCATGTTCGACAGCGGCGGCCATGGCCAGTAGATTGTCGTCGTCTCTATTGGCGGCATGCAAGGCCGTTAACGCGGGCTTGCCTTCCGTCAGCGTGCCGGTCTTGTCGAATACGACTTCATCGATCTTGTGGGCCAGTTCCAGTGCATTGGCATCCTTGATCAGGATGCCGTAACGGGCGGCAACGCCGGTACCGGCCATGATGGCGGTTGGCGTGGCAAGACCCAGTGCACAGGGGCAGGCGATGACCAGTACCGACACGGCATTGAGGATGGCTTTTTCCCAGTCGCCGGTGAAGCCGGTCCAGGCCAGGAATGCCACCAGTGCAATGACCAGCACCACGGGTACGAAAACCGCACTGACCTTGTCGACCAGCCGCTGGATCTCGGGTTTTGCGATCTGCGCGTCTTCCACCAGACGGATGATGCGGGCCAGCGTGGTTTCTGCGCCGATTGCCGTGGTGCGTACCAGCAGCACGCCATCCAGATTCACGGCACCGCCGGTGACGCGGCTGCCGGTTTCCTTGTTGACGGCATCGCTCTCGCCGGTGATCAGCGCTTCATCCACATGGCTTCTGCCTTCGATCACGAGGCCGTCGACCGGGATGCGCTCCCCTGGGCGTACGACGACCAGGTCATTAAGCACCACTTCGTCCAGCGCGATCTCGATTTCCTTGTCCTGGCGGCGCACACGTGCGGTTTCCGGGTTCAGCGCCTGCAATGCGCGAATCGCTTCGCTGGTCTGGCGCTTGGCCCGGCCTTCCAGCCACTTGCCCAGCAAGACCAGTGTGATCACGGCGGCGGAAGCTTCGAAATAAAGATGCAGATCGCCCCTGAACAGCATGTAAATGGAAAGTCCATAGGCTGCCGAGGTGCCGATGGCCACCAGCAGATCCATGTTGCCCGATTTGTTGCGTACGGCTTTCCAGCCGGCCCGATAAAAACGGGCGCCCAGCCAGAACTGTATCGGCGTCGCCAGTAGCCACTGTAGCCAGCCGGGCAGCATGGCGTGCATGCCGAGCAGGTTGAGAAACATCGGTACGACCAGCGGCAGACTGAGGGCGATGGCAAAAGCTACATGCCAGCCGCCGGTTTGTGCTTCCGGCTTGGGGCGTGCATGCAGTGCTACAAGCTCCGCGCCATAACCCGCATCCACTACAGCCTGCA
>JAEWTK010000261.1 GCA_023459535.1 Pseudomonadota bacterium | reverse complement strand
CCAGCGTATTGCATTCAGGGCAACTGACAACCGAACAAATCCAGCACATTCATCTATCATCAACCAGAAACACTGCATCTGCCTGACACAACAAAAAAGCCCGATTAAAATCGGGCTTTCAGGTTTCGGCACTTAGTACTTATTCTGCACTAGCCTGGAACGGGTGTGCTGAAGCCTTGTAATTCTTCAACACATCTTCCACCTTGGGTTCGCGCGCAACTGCAGACTTGATCGCCTGTTTGACAGCACGGTAGTTCCAGTCCTGGATACGCTCATCGATATCAGCACGGCTGTCAATGAACACGCCAACACAAATGAATACATTTTCTGCTTCATCCTGCGGAATGGTTCCATCAGCAACGCAATCCATTACAGCCATGGCAACGCCACGCTGGGCCGGGCCAAACATCTGAACAGCCTGACGACCGTTCTTGATCGTCACCTTATTGAACATTACTGTTGCAGGCTTAACCATCATGTTAGGAGCAACAATCGCCAACAGGCCATTTACACCATACTTCTGATCAGTCAGAGTACGGCAGAAAGCATCTTCAGCTGCACTGCCACGTGGACCCATGATCAGTTCAATATGGGCAACGTTCAACAGATCAAGCCCACTATGATCCGGACGCTCTTCAATGACCAGAGCCTCACCCACCAGTACACGGTCAATAACTGCCATTTTTCTCTCCTATTTGGTTATACACAGATAAATTGGGTCAAGCATTGTTGCTCTTGCCACTAATCAGGATTCGCTTCGTTATATAACATAACGGCTCATCCTGAAAATTCTTTAAATTACATTGATCGACTGACTAAATATGGAATAAAAATTAGTTAATCAAATCATCAATTCGGTCTTTGTTCCGAAAGCCTTGATGCTGACACTTTTGATGTCAGCTATAGCATGAGTAAATCTAGGCAAAGTCAACAACAAGAAAAACCAGTCATGTTTAACTGAATAGTTGAGTCTCGGTGCCGGAATTACTGTTAATCAAGCCATGACAAACTTCAAGAGCGTGACCACACGCTCTTGAAACGGAAACATTATTCCAGATTGGCGTGTGTCGCTCTCATGGATTCTTCTGCAATGCCCTTCTCATGGATGATGTGCGCAACGATCGCTTCCAGGAACAGCAGAGTGGAAAGCTCGAAAGTCGTGCCCATAGGCATGGTCGGGATCTTTTCGTATTGATCTGGATTGCCGACCTGGATGACCATGTCGGACATATCGCCAATCGTGGACTCGCTCTTGGTGGAGATGAGTACCATCTTTGCACCGACTTGCTTCGCACGCTTGCTGAAAGCAATCATGGTTTCGGTTTCACCAGAACCGCTGATAACGATAAACAAATCGCCTTCGCGGATGCTTGGTGTCACGATTTCGCCGACGATATAGACTTCATAACCGCCGTGCATCAAACGCATTGCGAAGAATCTTGCTACCAACCCTGAGCGACCAGCACCTGTAATGAAAATACGAGATGCCTTGTCCAGCATGTTCGTTAGTTTTTCATCATAAGAATTATCGGTAGCTTCAAGAACGCTTGAAATCTTTTTTACGATAAGTTGACGATGGGTAGTCATTTTAACCTCGAGTTTTAGTAATGGGATTGCCGCGAATGCGGAATGTTATTGGTTACATGTATAAAAAAATCGAGCCCTCAAGAGGGCTCGATTTTCACTAGCTTAGTGTGCCAGTGCAGTGATTTCAGCAGCAGCAGCAGCTGGGTCAGCAGCACCGTAGATAGCAGCACCAGCAACGATGATGTCAGCGCCAGCATCTTTAACTTGCTTGGTTGTGGAAGCCTTGACGCCACCAGCAACAGAGATCTTGACGCCAGTCTTCAGGCCAGCGATCAGTGCCAGGTCGGTGAAAGGTGTACCGCCAGCAGCTTGTTGGTCCAGACCAGTGTGAACGCCGATGATGTGTGCGCCCAGCTTGACAGCTTCTTGTGTACGAGCAGCTTTGTCAGATACGTTGATCAGGTCGATTTGAGCTTCTTTGCCGTACTTGTTGGCAACGTCGATCACACCCTTGATAGTACCCAGATCAGCAGTACCCAGAACTGTACAGATGTCAGCACCAGCCTTGTAGAAAGGCTCAGCTTCGTAGAAACCAGCGTCCATGGTCTTCAGGTCAACCAGGATCTTGTTGTTTGGGAACTTGGCGCGCAGAGTTTCCAGCAGCTTGATACCGTTGTGCTTGATGCATGGAGTACCGATTTCCAGAATGTCAACGTGTGGAGCAACCTTTTCAGCCAGTGCAACGGTTGCGTCAAAATCCAATGAATCTAAAGCCATTTGTGTTAATGCCACGATACTTCCTCCAATTAGGTTACGAATTTTTGCTACTTTTAAGAAAAAAGTCGGACTTCAATCTTAAAGTGCGAGACGACCTGATGTCAACGCAAACTGACGAATGGCATCAGGTCAGACTTCTTGAAAACTGAACTGCTTACAGCTTTTCAGCCAGTGCTGTTTCCAGCTTGATCTGGTCAGCCACGAAACCGCGGATACCTTCTGACAGCTTCTCGATTGCCATGGCATCCTGGTTCAGCGCAAAGCGGAATTCCTCTTCCGTCATCTTGGCTGGCGGTGTCTTGCTTGCGCCGTTGTCTGTCAGAACACGTGCCAGCGTACCTTCAGTCGCTGCCAGATCCTGCAACAGGTTAGGGGAAACAGTCAGACGGTCACAACCGGCCAGAGCGATCAGTTCGCCTGTGTTACGGAAAGAAGCGCCCATGACTACGGTCTTGTAACCATGCTCTTTGTAGTAAGAGTAGATGTTACGGACAGAAACCACGCCCGGGTCGGTTTCCTGAGTATATTCAGTACCTGGGTTCTTGGCCTTGTACCAGTCCAGGATACGGCCGACGAATGGGGAAATCAGGAATACGCCAGCTTCAGCGCAGGCACGAGCCTGACCGAAACCGAACAGCAATGTCAGGTTACAGTTGATGCCTTCCTTTTCCAGGATCTCGCCAGCCTTGATACCTTCCCATGTGGAAGCCAGCTTGATCAGCACCCGGTCCTTGCCTACGCCTGCATCCTGATACAGTTGAATCAGCTTGCGGCCCTTGGCCACCATCTTGTCGATATTGAAAGACAGACGCGCATCCACTTCGGTGGAGATACGGCCAGGCACAACCTTGGAGATTTCAACACCAATCAGCACAGCCAGCTTGTCTGCAGCATTTTCGATTTGTGCATCCTTGCTACCGCCCTGGGCTTTTGCGTAGGCGATTGATTCATCGATCAAATGTGCGTACTGAGGCAATGTGCTTGCCTTCAACAGCAGGGATGGATTGGTGGTTGCGTCAACAGGCTTGACACTCTTGATCGCTTCAACGTCGCCGGTATCCGCAACGATAGTAGTCATGCTTTTTAGTTGTTCGAGTAAGTTAGCCATATAGCTCCTCCTTCAGGTGCGCATTTAAATTAAATCAGAATTGTTGAATTCGTATTACGAACCATGAACCGTGAAGTTCACGGCGTGAAAATCTCAAGACCTTGGATATTACTACGACAACGCATTAGTTTGAACTCATTTCTGCAAATTTCCTTCACTTCCATCGAATAATTTTCGTTCGGCAAATGCTTTGCAGAATGGCCACCGTGTGTTTTCTTCGTTGCGGATTTGGTCAAGCTCCAACTTGCAGCCCGTCCAGCAACAAAACTGCCACCGTCATGTCGGCACTGGTGCCGGGGTTGATGCCCTGCGCTTTCAGCGTCTGATCGAAATCCAGCAAGGGCCGCAGATAAGTCTTGGGATTGTCGCGGCCTTCAAGCTCCCGCCAATGAGCCGCTGACTGCACCCGTACAACTTCCGCCAGATCGGCGCCATATTTGCGGGCGATATGACTATCCGGAAAATGTGTCAGAAAATACAGATAAAGCGCGCTGGTCGCCCAGGCTGGCCGCTCCCAGCGTGCCAGCAACTGCCGGTAATATGCAAGCCCTTCGAACACTTGCTGAAAGCCATTAACATACTGGCGAGCGATCAAGTCCCTATCCGCCGCCTCTTGCATGGCCTCGAGCAAGGTTACGCTGGCCGGCGACTCCACATCATGATGCTCGCTATGCCCAAGCCCGGCAGGATTGGCGATACGGATGGCAGCAAAGGCATCGTTCGCATCTTTGATAGTCAATTGCTCGAGTACAGCCTGCACCTCTTGCTGCATGATGACGCCATGCGTATTCAATGCAGCCTGTATCAGCGGTGCACAAAGCAGAATGATGCCGAGGTTGGTGTTGCAGCCGACCGCTGTATTCGTCGCCTCCACGGCTTGCAGGATGCGCTGACCGGCACTCAAATCAGCTTGTGCAATGACGCCAGATGCGGCTTCCGCGCTGCGCAGAAAATCCTGCACCGTCATGCCGTGGCCATCCGCCAACATATGGACATTGCCCGGCTTGACCGCCTCCAGCTCGGCGATGCAGGCCGCCTTGAATTTCGCTGCGAGCTGCGTCTCAAGCTGCATGGCGGTTATCCGGCAATTGATTGCAGACCGGGTTGCGAAACGGGAAGCTTGGCACAAAAATCGTCGACCAGCACCTGTGCGATATCAATATCGGTTGAGATCTGCAGGCCTTTCCAAGCCGGGATGCTGTTGACCTCCAGCACCGACAGCTTGCCTTGGCAGTCCCGGATGACATCGACACCACAATAGTCGATCTCCACCGCCTGTGCGGCGGCCAGTGCCAGTTCAGCGACATCTCCTTCGACAGCGACCGGTTCACAGCGGGCGCCCAAGGCCACATTATTGACCCAGCTGCTGCCATGACGGGCCATGGCAGCGACTGCCCTGCCGTTGATGATGAACACGCGGTAGTCATGCCAGGCACCTTCGCCGCTATCGACATAACGTTGCAGGTAATAGAGCCCTTCCACATGCTGCTCCATCGGCACCGGCAGGGCATCGCCCGCCTCCAGCCTGCGCACCCCCATGCCCTGCGAACCGAACAAGGGCTTCATGACCAGGGCATGTCCGGCCATGGTTTCACGTAGCAGCACCTGCTGCGCATGATGGCGGGATTCGCAGACCCAGGTCGGCGGCGTGGACACGCAATGATGATGCAGCAGGAAGCTGGTCATGGCCTTGTCGACCGTGCGCTCAACGGCGCGACCGTCGTTATAGACCAGCACACCCAGCATCTTCAGCGCATGCAGGATATCGAGCCGGGCGATCACCTGCTGCAGGGTGCCGCCGGGCACGCCGCGGACGAACACGCCGGTCGGCAACCCGTCTTCAAAACCGGGAATGATGACGCCGGCACGACCCGGCAGAATATCCAGCGCACAATCCTTGAGCGAGACAAATACCGCCTCCAGCCCCCGGGCAGCAAAAGCCTCGCTCAGGCGCTTGCCGTGCCAGCCGGGGTCGTCCGTGAATACCGGAATTCTGGTGGCGGCTTGCACGGTAAGCGATCAGGCGCCGAAGCCGAAGGACTGGTCGAGCAACGCCGCATCCAGCTTGCCGCCGGTAAAGCTCTTGCCGGATTCCAGCGCAGTGACCGTGACGGCGGCTGGGCTGAACAGCATGGGGTCGATCTTGTAGAAATCCATGTTCACTGCCTTGAACACTTCGGCGAAAGGCCGTCCATAGTCACGTGAAGCGCTACTCGGCAATTCCTGCGCCAGTTTGGCCGCGGCTTCATCCGGACCCTTGACGAAGATATGCGCATGACCGCCGAACAAGATGGCGTCATTGGTGCGTCCCATGCCGATGAGAAAATCCGGTGCCGGTGGCGGTACGGGCGCGCTGGCCATGCCATCGACCACGTGATCCAGCGGGAAATGCAGGGTATGGATCTTGTGCATCGCCACTTCCAGCACACGGGCGACGATCTGCACGGTACCGGCCAGACTGCGTGTCGGTGTCAGGATGAAAGTCAGGTTTTCCGGCTTGACGCCGGTATCGCGCGAGACCTTGTCGATCACTTCGGCAGGCGGCGCCTTGTCGCTCTCCAGCACCAGACAGGCCTTGTCCGCCTTGTCCTGATAGCCGAGCTCCTTGTACAACTCCTCACGGCCAGCCAGCGCACGGCCCGGGCCGGAACCCAGTGAGAAGAACTTCTCATGTGCCAGGCTCCAACCGGCGTACTGACTACCGAGGCAGGACAGCACCGGATTGGACGAGTGCACAGACAGCATCCAGGGCCAGTGCGGGAAGGTCTGCGAAGTCTGCAAGCTGACATGACCAAGACCGCCCATGCAGATCTCGGCGATCAGGCGGCCGGCTTCCAGCCCGCCATCATGGCGGATGCCTGCATCGATGATGGTGCAGCCGTTTTCCAGTTTCTCCACACCCAGGCGCAAGACCTCGGCGTTATCCACCAGAGATTGAACCAGTGGATTGGTCAGTCGATTGACGCTGGGCCAGCGGCTTGTGTCGACCGTGCTCTGTTGTTCAGTCATATTGTTTCCTCATCCCATGCTCTCATGATTTCTCGTCTTGTTTCTTTAGCTCTGTTTCTATAGCTCAGATCAGCGCCTTGGCCAGCACTTTCACCCTTTCCGCCATCAACGCCACCGCCTGCTCGGCGCTATCCGCCTCTGCCGTCACCGTACAGACTGGCTCTCCTGCCTTGATCAGCGCGCCAGTTGCCGGAATATCGGCAGTCCATTCCGGCCAGTCGAAGCTTTCCGGCAGATTGATATTCTCCGGGGCATAGACGATATAGTGGGCTCGCGCCCTGCGGCCAATTTGCGGCCAATTAGCCAGAGTGCCAGCCGCGGCTTGTAAATGCAGCTCAAACAACTGGCCGTGCTCTGCCGGATACAGATCAAACGTGGCGGTCAGGCGCGGGTTCAGTTCCAGCACCCAGACACGCTCGCCCTGCATGATGGCGTCTATGCTGTTCAAGCCTCGCAAACCCACGGCACTGGTCAGCTTCCTGGCAGCGGTCAGCAACAATTGCCTGACGGCTTGCGGCAATTCGGCATGGCTGACTGCCCCACCATAGCGATATGGCATCAAAGCGGTTGGCGCCAGCCATTGCTGATTGAAGCCGACTTCTTTCACATTCATGCCATCTGCAGCAAACAGCAGTGAAACCGGAATCCCCTGCAT
>JAEWTK010000260.1 GCA_023459535.1 Pseudomonadota bacterium | reverse complement strand
CGAGCGCTGAGAAACTGGCTACCAGCAACCACAATCCAAGCACATTGGACAGGATGTAGCCGAAGTCGACATTGGTCCACAGGTTCATGGAAGACACCATTGCCGCCATAAAGACGATGATGATGCTGAGAAAGCCGACCAGACCAAGGAATTTGCCAATGACGATCTCGGTAATCGACAGCGGTGCGCTGAACAGGAAAGTCAACGTCTGCTGACGTCTTTCTTCACTGATCAGGCGCATGGAAAGCAAAGGCACGGCGAACAGCATGACAAAGGAGGCGATGCCAAACACGTTCTGGCCGACAAAGGCGGTAATGCCGATGCGCTGTTCAGGTCGCATGGCGCCGGACATGGTCTGGAAATACTGGTCGACACCGATCAGGAAGAAGGTGCCAAAGACGAATTGCAGCAAAGCCAGAATCACCCAGCCCATCGGGGAGGAGAACAGGCTTTTCAGCTCTTTTCTAACGATATTGAAAATCATGGGGTACAACCTCTATTAAAGCGTCAGGTAATCAGCTCGCCTGCTCGGCGGCTTCTTGATAAGTCAATTGAACAAAGACGTCTTCCAGGCTGGTCTGATCATGGTTAATCTGATGCAAGCCCCAACCGTTGCTGACAGCGGCCTGCACCAAGGCTTCGGCCGGCGACTGTCCTTCGTTGTAACGCACGCGCAACAGACCCGGACTGACCTGCTCAACTGCGGCCACGCCTTCGATCGCCAGCAAAGCTTCGGCTGCCGGTGGATTGTTCAGGCCGACTAGCAGCCTGTTGCCGCGACGCTGCTGTTTCAGCACATCAATACCGCCACTAAATACCAGCTTGCCCAGATGAATGATCTGCACATGGTCACAGACCATCTCGACTTCAGGCAGGATATGGGTAGAAAGGATTACGCTGTGTTCGCCGCCCAGCTCCTTGATCAGTGCACGGATGTCGCGAATCTGGATAGGATCGAGACCGACAGTAGGCTCGTCCAGAATGACGACCATCGGGTTATGAATGATGGCCTGCGCAATGCCGACTCGTTGCTGGTAACCCTTGGACAGATTCTCGATCAGACGCTTGCTCATCTCGGTCAGACCGCAACGTTCTTTCGCGCGCTCGATCGACTTCTTGACCTGGGCACCCTTGACGCCATGCAGGCGGGCGGCAACCGCCAGATATTCATCCACGGTAAGTTCGCGATACAGGGGCGGTGTTTCCGGCAGATAGCCGATCAAGGCCTTGGCCTCTTTCGGGTTCTCGATCATGTCGATACCGCAAATCCTGACACTACCCGCGCTAGGTGCCAGATTGCCGGTAATCATCTTCATGGTGGTGGACTTGCCGGCACCGTTCGGGCCGAGGAAACCCAGGACCTCACCCTTGTTCAGATTGAAACTGACATCGCTGACCGCCTCACGGCCACCATAAATACGGGTCAGGTGACTTGCCTCAACAGTTACTGTACTCATATGCTTGCTACATCCGGTTGGAGATAAATTATGGCTAATGATTTGAGGGTGCTAAATTAAGAAAACGCCTGACATGTGTCAAGCGTTAGTCGAAATTCATACATGCTATCCGTACAGACCAACTGTACGTCCCAGAGTCCGGCTGATACTAAAAGTTCCAGCTGGAAAAGTTCAGCCCAAAAAGCTATAGTCAGACTTCATTATGGATGAACTTGTAACCGCTGTCACGGACAAACCATCAATCCCTACAATCCAGATTTAATCATCGAGCGACCCAATGATTCTGACCCTGTCCATGCGCCAATTATTCACGCTGACTGCCTTTGCAGCCGGCATGGCGCTCATCAACCCTGTTGCTCATTCCGCGGAAGCCAGTAACGCTTCCACCACAGAAAATGCCTCACCAATGGATGCAGGACTGACCCCTGATTTCATCTACAAGTATCTGGTCGGCGAAGTCGCAGGCCAGCGCGGTGAGCTGGGTCTGGCCAGCAACCTGTTCCTTGATCTGGCCAAAAGCAGCCGCGATGCCAGACTTGCCGAACGCGCAGCCAAAGCTGCGATCTATGGCAACAACCCGGCCGTTGCAGTTCAGGCGGTAGGCCTCTGGGCGGAACTCGTTCCCGACTCGGTGGACGCACAGCAGACCACCGTTCAAATGCTGGTCAGCACCGGCAAGCTGGCCGAGACCAAGCCTTACCTTGATAAATTGCTGGTAAAAGAAGATACCCGTGCCAACGGCTTCCTCTATTTGCACAGCCTGTTTGCCAGACAAGCGGACAAACAGGCGGTACTTGAACTGGTTCAGGAACTAGCCGCCAAGTATCCTGCCTTGCCCGAATCACATTTTGCCATTGCGCAGGCCGCCTGGGATGCCGGCAAGCGCGAGCTGGCGCTTGAGCAACTGGCTCTTGCCGAAAAGCTCCGCCCGGGCTGGGAGCTGGTCGCCCTGTTACAAGGCCAGATCCTGTTCATGGACTCGCCCGAACTGGCAGTCAATTACTACAAAGACTTTCTGAAGAAATATCCCGATGCCAACGAAACCCGCCTTTCGTTCGCACGCTTGCTTGTCAACCAGAAACGATTTGATGAAGCGAAAAAAGAGTTCGTCAGACTGGCTTCCGCCTCGAAGGAGAACCCCGAAATTCTGGTCGTCGTCGGCCTGCTGTCCTTCCAGTCCGGCGCATACAAGGAGGCCAATGCGTACTTTCTCGACGCATTGAACTCCGATTATGCCGACAAGGATCAGGTTTACCTCTACCTCGGCCATAGCGCGGAAAAACAGGGCCAGGATCAATCGGCACTGGACTGGTACGGCAAGATTCAACCGGGAGAACGTTACCTGGATGCAAAACTGAATATCGCCTATGTGCTCAGCCGCACTCAGGGCGCGGATGCCGGCATACAGACTCTGAAATCGCTGGATGGATTGCACAGCACCCAGCAGGCCACTGTCAACCAGGCCATCGCCAGCTTGTTGACCCAGGCCAAACGCGATGCCGAGGCTTACGCCATCCTGCAGGAAGCCGTCAGCAACCTGCCCAACACGCCCGACCTGATCTATGACTTCGCCATGGCAGCCGAACGTATGCAGAAACTGGACGTGATGGAGCACGAGCTACGCAAGCTGATCAAACTGAAACCGGATTTTGCCGCCGCCTACAATGCACTTGGCTATTCCTTCGCCGACCGCAACATCAACTTGCCTGAAGCCTACAGCCTGATTGAAAAGGCGCTGCTGCTGCGTCCGAACGACCATTACATCATGGACAGCATGGGCTGGGTCTATTACCGCATGGGCAGCCTGGACAAGGCTTTGGATTACCTGCAAAAAGCCTACAGCACCCAGACCGACCCCGAGATCGCCGCCCATCTGGGTGAAGTGCTATGGCAACGAGGACAGCGCGATGAAGCGATCAAAACCTGGGAAGAGGCGTTGCAATCCCATCCAGACAATGAAATCTTGCTGAATACCAGCAAACGCTTCCTGCGCTAACTCATGCGAATCCCTTATTCCCGCTGGCTGGGCATTTTCAGCCTGCTACTGCTCAGCGGTTGTGCCGGACTGAAACCTGCCACCGAAAGCCCGCTACCGACGCCGGTGGGCAATCCTGCCGATCTCAACCGGACCCACCTGGAACAACTGGCCACGATCGAGCAGTTCTATCTGCAGGCGCGCATCGGCATTCAGGCCAACGGCAAGGGCTCTTCCGGCAGCACACGCTGGCGTCACAACGTCGAAGGCAACGACATCTCCATGCTGTCTCCGGTAGGCGGCACGGTTGCCAAAATCATCACCAACACCGAAGGGGTGACCCTGACCACCAATGACGGCAAGGTGCTGCAGGCCAGGGATGCAGAAGCACTGACCGAGGAGCATCTGGGCTGGCGGCTACCGCTGCAGGGTCTGCCGGATTGGGCGCTGGGCAGGCCCAACAGCCATATCTACGAGGAAATGCAGTGGGACAGCATCGGCCGCATCACGCGGCTGAAACAGGACGGCTGGGAAATCGAATATACGGAATACATGGAAGCCAGCGGCTACCGGCTGCCAAAAAGAATCCACCTGCGCAGCCGCAACCTAACACTCAAACTCATCATTGAACGCTGGGAAGATCTCGGCGCAACCACATCATTGTCAGTTTCAAGCCAGAAATAGCACCGTGTCAGATTCCGCATACCAGTCCTTTGCTGCCCCAGCCAAGATCAACCTGTTCCTGCATGTCACCGGCCGTCGTGCAGACGGCTATCACGAACTGCAGACCGTGTTCCGCCTGCTGGATTTCCATGACACCCTGCACATCCGCACCACCGCGGACGGCAGGATTTCCCGCAGTTCCGGCAACACACTGGTCGCCGAAAATGATGACCTGGTAATCCGGGCCGCCCGCCTGCTGCAACAACATAGCCAATGCCGCCAGGGTGCAGAGATCGCCATCGAAAAACGCATCCCCATGGGCGGCGGCCTCGGCGGCGGCAGTTCGGATGCCGCTTCCACACTACTGGCCCTGAACCATCTGTGGCAACTTGGCTTGCGACGCGACGAATTGCAGAAACTGGGCGTGCAGCTTGGTGCCGACGTGCCGGTTTTCATTTTCGGCAGGAACGCCTGGGCCGAGGGCATAGGCGACCAATTGCAGGCTGTAAGCCTGGAGCCGAAGCATTATCTGGTCATCACACCGGCCGTGCATGTCTCCACTGCAGAAATTTTTACTAGCAGGGAATTGACAAGGGACACGAATCCCACCACAATAGCGGCCTTTTCCAGAGAGGCATTTTCTGGTCGGTTGTACAGCGGTATGTTGCACAATGACCTTGAATCTGTCGTTTTCAGGCATTACCCTGCAGTAGCGGCGTGCATGACATGGTTGAGCAGTTTTGCTCCCGCCCGCATGAGTGGCTCCGGTGCTTCGGTTTTTGCGGAATTCGCATCGCTGGACGAAGCAAAAGCTGCATATGACGTGATGCCGAAGGAAATCGCTGAAACAAGCGTTGCAGGCTTTACAGCATCAAGTTTGGAACAGCATCCCTTATACGGGATGACATTTTGAACATTTGAAGTTTGTGAAGGCAGGAACAGAGCAATACAGATTAATTGGGGAGTCGCCAAGCTGGTTAAGGCACCGGATTTTGATTCCGGCATGCGAAGGTTCGAATCCTTCCTCCCCAGCCAAAAAACTTAAGCGTGTAATTGTTTTACACGCTTTTATTTTTTATTTAAAGGGAATCCACTGTGGCCAATGGCGACATGATGGTATTTACCGGCAACGCCAACCCCCGGCTTGCCGCAGAAGTAGTCAGCCACCTCGGCATCGGCCTTGGCCGCGCGACCGTAGACCGCTTCAGTGACGGCGAAGTCATGGTTGAGTTGATGGACAATGTGCGCGGCAAGGATGTCTTTGTCCTGCAATCCACCTGCATGCCGACCAATGACAACCTGATGGAAGTCATGGTCATGGTCGATGCATTGCGCCGCTCCTCCGCCGGCCGCATCACTGCAGCGATCCCTTATTTCGGCTATTCCCGTCAGGACAGACGCCCACGTTCGGCACGAGTGGCCATCACCGCCAAGGTCGTCGCCAACATGCTGACCATCGTCGGTGTCAACCGCGTGCTGACCATGGACCTGCACTCCGACCAGATTCAGGGTTTCTTTGATATTCCAGTTGATAATATTTACGCCACCCCTCTACTGTTGAGCGATCTGTGGCGCTGCAATTACGACAACCTGGTTGTCGTTTCCCCTGACGTTGGTGGCGTAGTGCGTGCCCGTGCCGCTGCCAAGCAACTTAATTCCGATCTGGCGATCATCGACAAGCGTCGTCCGAAACCCAATGTCGCCAAGGTCATGAACATCATCGGCGATGTCGCCGACCGCACCTGCGTCATCATGGATGACATGGTCGATACCGCCAACACGCTGTGTGAAGCCGCCTCTGCCCTGAAGGCACAAGGCGCGGTGAAAGTGGTCGCCTACTGCACGCACCCGGTCCTGTCCGGTGCCGCGATTGAACGCATCACCAATTCCGAGCTGGATGAAGTGGTCGTGACCAACACCATCCCGTTGCGTGCAGATGCTGCGGCCTGCAGCAAGATTCGCCAGATCAGCGCTGCCGAACTGCTGGCAGAAACAATTCGCCGTATCAGCAACGAGGATTCCGTCAGCTCCTTATTCATGGAGTAATGACACAAGTTTCGATCGGGATACCAAAAGTAAACCGGTCACAACCCTGCTATCTGGTCGCGGGTAGCAGTTATTTAGGAGTAGTAAAATGGAAATTATCATTCAAGCAAAAAAACGCGAAAGCAAAGGTACGAGTGCGAGCCGCCGCCTGCGTCGCGCTGGCACTGTGCCAGGTATCGTTTATGGTGGTGAAAAGGATGCAGTCAGCCTTGAGTTCGATCACAAGAACCTGTTCCTGCAATTCCGTCATGAAGCATTCCATGCGTCCATCCTGACGCTGGATGTGGAAGGCAAGAAGGAATCCGTATTGTTGCGCGATTACCAACTGCATCCAGTTCGCAACACCATCCAGCACATCGACTTCCAACGCGTCAGCGCCACTGAGAAGATTCACGTGAAGGTGCCATTGCACTTCGTTAACGAAGAAATCGCTCCTGGCGTCAAGCTCGGCGGCGGCCTGGTTACCCACATCCAGACCGAAGCTGATGTCAGCTGCCTGGCCAAGGATCTGCCTGAGTTCATCGAAGTGGATCTGGCGAACCTGGAAGCCGGTCACTCCATCCACCTGTCCGAAATCAAGCTGCCCAAGGGCGTTGAATTCGTGCAACTGGTCCACGGTGAAGACACTGCAGTTGTTTCCATCGCCAAGCCACGCGGCGGCAGCGCTACGGATGAAGAAACCGCTGCTGAAGCCCCAGAAGCTCCAGCTGCCGAGTAATCTCTGCCAAGTGACTGAAAAGCGCGCGTTTTGGGCAACCAAAACGCGCGTAATCATTTATGGCTAATCATTCCGGTATTCAATTATTCGTCGGTCTGGGCAACCCGGGTGCCCAGTATGCGGCTACGCGTCATAACGCCGGTTTCTGGTGGATAGACCAGATTGCCGCAGAAAATGCCTGCCGGCTCAACCACGAATCCAAATTCTTTGGGGATGCGGGGCGCTTCAAATCCGCAGACTGTGAAGCCTGGCTGCTAAAGCCGGCGACCTTCATGAACAAGAGCGGCCGCGCCGTTGCCGCGCTGGCCAATTTCTACAAGATCCCGCCTGAAGCCATCCTGGTCATCCATGACGAACTGGATCTGCCGGCCGGCAGCATCAAGCTGAAAAAAGGCGGCGGCCATGGCGGTCACAATGGCCTCAAGGATATCGTCGCCTGCCTCGGCACCAACGACTTCTGGCGCCTGCGCATCGGTATCGACCATCCGGGCGACCGCAACGCCGTAGTCAACTACGTGCTGAATGCGCCGATGAAGGAAGAGCAACGTGCGATCGATGAAGTTATCGATGCCAGCACCACCGTCCTGCCCGCCCTGCTGGAAGGGAATATGGAGTCTGCAATGTTAAAATTGCACACCAAAGCCTGATAGAAAATACTGTCAATCAGTCTGATGAAATACCAAGGCCAATCAAACGGCCCTAATTAATGAATCGAGAGAAATAATGAAGTGTGGAATCGTCGGTTTGCCAAACGTGGGTAAATCCACCC
>JAEWTK010000259.1 GCA_023459535.1 Pseudomonadota bacterium | reverse complement strand
CTGTGAGCTCTGTGGCTAATTGATGTTTTTTGAGAGCTAGGCATTGATGCGAAGCACTTTCGGCACCTCGTCCTTGAACTCCAGCTCTGTCACGCTACCGTGATCGATGGCGATGCGGAACAGGCGTTTCAACGGCAGGTTCAGGGTCTCGGCGATCAGGGCACGGATCAAACCGCCGTGCGTCACCACCAGCAGGTTTTTTCCATGAGAGTGGCCGCTCACATCCTCCACGAAGCTTTTGGCGCGCGCATGCAGTTCAGTGAAGGTTTCGCCGTTAGGCGGTGCCAGATTGGCGTAGTCGTTCGCCCAGCGATCAAACGGTTCGCGCGGAATCGCATCCCACGGACGCATTTCCCAGTCACCAAAATTCAGTTCCTTGAGCCGTTCGTCCAGCCGGATTTCATCAGCTTCAACCTTCAGGCCATCATTCACGCACAAGGCCTGCGCCAGCTGATGGCAGCGCCGCAAAGGGCTGGCATAAACCGCATCGAAGTCATGACTGCGCAATTTCTGTAGCAGCGCCTGCGATTCTGTCTCAAAACTCGCTGACACATCGACATCGCTCTGGCCGTAGCAAATGTGCGGCGCGACATTCAAGGTAGTATGACGTATCAGGGTGATTTTCATGGTTCAGTGCTTAGAAGCGGGCAAGCATGGCGACACTGGCCAGTAGCCCGAGATAGAACGCGATCTCCGTCAGCTGCTGCATGGCACCGAGGCAATCGCCGGTATAACCGCCGATACGCGCCCTGATTTTGGCGCTGAACCAGAGCCAGACCAGCGCAACCGGCACCAACGCCAGTAGCATCTGCACTCCAAGAAAAGCCAGCGGCAATAACCCGAAAACTGCTGCAACCAGCAGCTCTCCGGGGGTGATTTTTGTTGCCAGCGGCTTGGATTTGCCCTCGTGCTTGACGTAATGTTGGGTGGCGATGACCAGCGTGGCGCAAAAACGGCTGAGCGCGTGGCCTGCAATCAGGGCCAGTGGAATCAAGACTGCCGGCTGATGACTGAGCGCCTGAAACTTGATCAGCAGTGCCAGCACGATGGCAATCGCGCCGTAACTGCCGACCCGCGAATCCGTCATGATAGTAAGTACCTGCTCTTTCTCCCAGCCGCCACCGAGGCCATCCACTGCATCGGACAAGCCATCCTCATGGAATGCGCCGGTAAGCAGAATAGTGGCGACCATGCTGAGCAGCACAGCCAATTCCAGCGGCAACACGAAATCGCTCAGCCAGAACACCAGCGCACCGAAAGCACCGACCAGGATACCGACCAGCGGGAAATAACGCGTCGATCTTGCCAGCTCAGCCTCATCATAATCACGCAGTTGCAGCGGCAGGCGGGTGAAGAACACCAGCGCAGTCTTCAGCAGACGCCACTGCCGGAACAAGCATTGCATATTTAATCCGCCCTGCCTGAAACATGGGCAGACTCGAAGGAGGCCATGTCGTTGAGGAAATTGACGGCCGCCTGCAACAATGGATAGGCCAGGACGGCGCCAGTGCCTTCACCCAGACGCATGCCGAGTTGCAGCAAGGGTTTGGCCTTGAGGTGCTGCAACAAGGTCGCATGGCCGGCTTCGTCGGAACAATGGCCAAACACGCAATAATGCATGATCGCAGGCTGCAGCCTGCAGGCCACCAGCAATGCCGTGGTCGCGATGAATCCATCGACCAGAATCAGGCACCGGTTTTGCGCGGCCGCCAGCATGGCCCCGGTCATCATGGCGATTTCGAAACCGCCAAATGTGGCCAGCACCTTCAACGGTGTATCGAGGTCTTGATGCAGCTTGACCGCTTGTTCGATGACAGAAGCCTTGTGCTGCAAACCGGCATCATCCAGCCCGGTGCCGCGGCCGACGCAGTCGCGCACCGGCAGATCGCACAGCACCGCCATCAAGGCGGCAGCCGAAGACGTATTGCCGATACCCATCTCGCCGAACACCAGCACATTGCTGCCGGCCGCCACCTCCTGCGCTACCAACCGCGCACCGGCTTCCAACGCCTGTTGGCACTGGCCTGCCGTCATGGCAGCCTGTTTGGCAAAGTTACGCGTACCCATCGCCACCTTGGCATCGATCAACTGCGGGTGCGGCGCGAACACATGATTCACCCCGGCATCGACCACCCGCACCTGCATATCCTGCTGCCGAGCGAACACATTGACGCCCGCACCGCCAGCCAGAAAGTTCATCACCATCTGCTGCGTCACGGCCTGCGGATAAGGGCTGACACCCGCCTCGACGATACCGTGATCGCCGGCAAAGACCATGACCACTGGCCGCTGCAATTGCGGCGACAGACTGCCCTGCACCAAGCCGATCTGCAACGCCAAGGATTCCAGCCGACCCAAGGCACCCAAAGGCTTGGTCTTCTGATCGATCTTCGCCTGCAAAGCGTAAGTCAAACTACTGTCCGGAACTGTAATATTGAATTGCATGCCTGAAAAACCTGATTAAGACATGCGAGCATACGCGAGCGGGGGCATTTTTTGAACCACTTCGACCAAAGCAAACTTCTTTTAACGGCACATGACACGAATCGAATTAGTTTGCTATAATGCGCCCTCTTGCGAGAGCTCAGAGGCATCGCAATGATGGCCAGGTAGCTCAGTTGGTAGAGCAGCGGATTGAAAATCCGCGTGTCGACGGTTCGATTCCGCCCCTGGCCACCAGACACTCGAACGGCCACCTATTCAGGTGGCCGTTTTCATTTCATCCTTGCTGCTGCCAGACAGGGAGTCACTCAAGCACAAGCAGATCATCTCCGGCGCTTGCTGCATTTCTCAATTTTCCAGATAACGCCAAGCCTAAAAAAACATCGAAACATGTCCCTCCACTCTCACACACCCGCGAAAAAATCGATTGAATTTTATGGAAATTATGTTGTCATTTTTTAACTCGCAGATTCAAGTTTTAAGTTGCTTAGCTTTGGCAATACTGATCAAAGACAATCGCATTGATAAGTCGCCTGAATTCGGCATCGAACTTCCGATGAGGCTTGATATAGGTATAAGATAATCACGAGTAGTGAAAGGGGGGGGTTGTGATTAGAGCCATCGTCAGTAGGATAGGTACGACCGCAGACTCAGGAATTGAGCTGAAATTCACCAACTCGCTTACTCTTGGGGAAGCGCTCAGGGTTTATCTGGATCTTCATCCACGCGATATTTCCTCCTATCAACGTGATGGCATCGACCTCCTGCTCGAAATCGGCAAGGACAAGATCCGCATCAAGAACTTCTTCCAACCCGGCGCCGAAAGTCAGCTTCTGCTGAACGACGACAATGAAGCACATTGCAGCGAACTGGTGCTGGCCGAACTGGTATTTGCCGACGATGGAACATTGCAGAATGCAGCCTTTACACAGCAATCCGAAGGCACACCCTTTGAAATTGACAATTGCGTTATCCCGGTCATTGATTCAGCGTACTTAGGACCAGACGCTGCAGCCGGCTCAATGCTGGCACCTTTCGCCTTGCTTGGTGGCGCGGGCGCAATAGCACTTGCTGCCGGCGCCGGTGGGGGAGGCGGGGGAGGCGGGGGAGGTTCTAG
>JAEWTK010000258.1 GCA_023459535.1 Pseudomonadota bacterium | reverse complement strand
GGCGCAGCAAGGCGGGATCCAGGATGTCCGGACGGTTGGTGGCAGCCATGATGATGACGCCCTCATTGGGTCCGAATCCGTCCATTTCGACCAGCAGCTGGTTCAGGGTCTGCTCGCGTTCATCGTGACCGCCGCCCATGCCGGCGCCGCGATGACGGCCGACCGCATCGATTTCATCGATAAAGATGATGCAGGGCGCACTCTTCTTCGCCTGCTCGAACATGTCACGGACGCGGGCAGCACCAACACCAACGAACATTTCAACGAAGTCCGAGCCGGAAATGGTGAAGAACGGCACCTTGGCCTCACCGGCAATGGCTTTCGCCAGCAAGGTCTTGCCGGTACCCGGCGGCCCGACCATCAGCACGCCACGCGGAATGCGGGCACCCAGCTTCTGGAACTTGCCGGGGTCGCGCAGAAATTCAACCAGTTCCGATACCTGCTCCTTGGATTCATCGCAACCGGCGACATCAGCGAATGTGATCTGATTGGCGCTCTCATCCAGTTGACGTGCTCGGCTCTTGCCAAAGGAAAAGGCACCGCCCTTACCGCCGCCCTGCATCTGGCGCATGAAGAAAATCCAGACGCCAATCAGCAACAGCATGGGGAACCAGGAAACGAAAATACTCATGAGCAGGGACTGCTCTTCATCCGGCTTGGCTTCAACAACCACATTGTGTTTCAACAGGTCGGAGACCAGCCAGGGATCGGAGGGCGCATAGGTATTGAACTTGCGACCATCGTTGGTCTCCCCGCGCAGTACACGGCCATCGATCGTAACTTTGGCAATGTGACCCTGTTTGACCTGATCAATGAATTGCGAATAAACCACCTGTCCTTCGGACGCAGTCTTGGCGCCGAACTGATTGAATACAGTCATCAGCACCAGTGCGACGATCAGCCAGATGGCAATGTTCTTGACGATATTGTTCAAAATCCCGTTCCTTAATTTATTGGGAGTTTACTGCTTGAATTCTAAACCTATTCCTGCGGAAAATCTTGCGTTACATGCATACAGAGGCGCAGTCACGAAAGGTTTTTACGCCTTCCGGACCCCAACAGATAGACTTCGCTGCTACGATCTCTCGATGCCTTCGGTTTTCTGGTGGCGACCTTGTCGAAACCCTGCCGCATATTGCGGACGATCTCCTCGAAGCCGCTACCATTGAACACTTTGACCAGAAACTGGCCACCGGGTTTCAACCATTTGTAACTGAAATCCAGCGCCAGCTCGGTCAGGTACATGGCATTCGCCTGATCGACGTCACTGATGCCACTTATATTGGGGGCCATGTCGGCAATTACAAGGTCTACCGGCATACCATTTAACGCCGCTTCCAGCTGGTCGAGCACTACCTGCTCGCGAAAATCCCCCTGAATGAACTGCACGCCAGCAACCGGCTGCATCTCCAGCAGATCCAACGCGATCACCTTGCCCTGGCCCCTGAGTCTTTGCACCGCCACCTGCGACCAACTGCCGGGCGCCGAGCCCAGATCGACGATGGTCATGCCGGGCTTGATCAGATGATCCCTGTCATCGATCTCGATCAGCTTGTAGGCTGCACGGGCACGATAGCCATCACGCTGGGCACGTTTGACGTACTCATCGTTAACATGTTCCTGCATCCAGCCTTTACTGGTTTTGGATCTCTTCATAACCAGAACTTTTCATGAGCGAGTGGGCATGTGGTAAAATGCGGGCCTTTTTGAATCAACGAGATACAAGCCTTGAACTCCAAACAAATCACTTATCTGCGTGGCCTTGGTCATCATCTCAACCCTGTCGTCAGCATCGGCAACAACGGCCTGACCGAACAAGTGCTGAAAGAGATCGAACTTGCGCTGAATGCGCATGAACTGATCAAGATCAAGGTTTCCGGCGATGATCGCAACCTGCGTATCAAGATGCTGGAAGAGATATGCGAAAAATCCGGTGCCATTGCCGTGCATCACATCGGCAAGCAACTGGTCATCTATCGTCCTTCGGAGAAATCCAGAATCACCTTGCCTTGAGCACCAGCATCAAGCCCAGCACGCTTTCTACCAGATAGGCGATGCTGGAAACACCGTGCCAGGTCCTGAACCGGTCGGCGAAAATACTCTGCATGACATCCGCCGGCATGGCCTGCGCCTTGAGGCTGGCCAGCAAGGGCTGGATGCCGAAATGCCCGGCCAGCACCAGTAACAACATCACCAGCACGATCCAGAAAAAACCCTGACGCAAGGCGCCGGTGCCATACCTGACCAGGCGATGGATCATCAGATAAAAAGCCGCACCGATTCCCACATAAGCCACCAAGGTAAACATCTTGCCGGCCAGCACGCCCGCCAGCTGGCGATTCTCCAGCGTGTTGAACAGCGTGGGCGCCACCAGATAACCTACCGTCCACAAGGCACCAACCCAGGCAGTTAAGACGATCAGCGCCAGCTTGTCAGACCATGCATGCATCAAATGTACTGCACATCCAGGATTTCATAGGAACGCAGGCCGCTGGGCGCCATGACCTCGGCGACTTCACCGGCAGTCTTGCCGATCAATGCACGTGCAATCGGGGAGCCAACAGAAATCTTGCCGGACTTGATGTCGGCTTCATCATCACCAACGATCTGGTAGGTGCTGGTGCCGCCGTTATCCAGGTCCTCGACTTCCACCGTGGCGCCGAATACACAACGGCCTTCCGCATTCAAGGTCAGCGGGTCGATGATCTGCGCATTAGACAATTTGGCTTCGATCTCGGCGATCCGCCCTTCAATGAAACTCTGACGTTCTTTTGCAGATTCATACTCGGCGTTTTCCGAGAGGTCACCTTGCGCACGCGCTTCAGCAATCGCCTGAATGACTTGCGGGCGATCAACACTGCGCAAACGCTGTAATTCTTCTTTCAGAAGCTCAGCGCCTCTGATTGTGATTGGAATCTGATTCATCTCTTGTTAGCCTCTGTCTTCTTACATAAAACAAAAACCACACCTGGCAACCAGGCGTGGTTCGGATTTAGGGTCTATCTTATTACTTAGCGAGTTGCTGATGCAAGTTCTGCAGGGACTCTACTTCCAGTTCCTGCATGTGCGCCATGCCGATGCATGCAGCCTTGGCGCCCGCCAGTGTAGTGTAATAAGTCACTTTATGCTGCAACGCACTACGACGGATCTCATAGGAGTCCGCTACTGCACGCTTGTCTTCGGTGACATTGACAATAAAACTGATGTCGCCGTTCTTGATCATGTCGACAATATGCGGGCGACCTTCAGCCACCTTGTTCACCGGTGTCACTTCAAGGCCGGCAGCGGCCAGCGCAGAAGCCGAACCCTTGGTTGCCACCAGCTGGAAGCCAAGATCGGCGAGGGCTTGGGCAATCTCCACCACGCGCTCGCGATCTTCACGGCGCACGCTGACAAAGGCCTTGCCACCGTTTGGCAACTTGTCGCCGGAGCCCAGTTGCGACTTGACGAAAGCTTCGGCAAAGGTGCGGCCAACGCCCATCACTTCACCGGTAGACTTCATCTCGGGTCCAAGGATGGTATCGACCCCCGGGAACTTGATGAAGGGGAATACGGCTTCCTTGACCGAATAATACGGCGGCACGATTTCCTTGCGGACGCCCTGATCCTTGAGCTTGGTGCCTATCATGCAACGTGCAGCGACTTTCGCCAGCTGCAGGCCGCAGGCCTTGGAAACAAACGGTACCGTACGTGAAGCGCGCGGATTGACCTCCAGCACATAGACCGTGTCACCCTGGATCGCAAACTGCACATTCATCAGGCCAACCACACCCAGCGCCTTGGCCATTTTCACGGTCTGGTCTCGCAATTCATTCTGCAGCGCTTCGGACAAGCTGTAAGGCGGTAATGAGCAGGCAGAGTCGCCGGAGTGCACACCTGCCTGTTCAACGTGTTCCATGATGCCGCCGATAATCACCTCTTCGCCGTCACACAAGGCGTCGACATCGACTTCCTTGGCATCATTGAGGAAGCGGTCCAGCAGCACCGGCGATTCATTGGAAACCTTCACCGCCTCACGCATATAGCGTTCGAGCTGCGCCTGTTCCTGCACGATTTCCATCGCGCGGCCACCCAGCACATAGGATGGACGCACGACCAGCGGATAGCCGATTTCCTGCGCCAGACGCAGGGCTTCTTCCGGTGTACGCGCAGTGCGGTTAGGCGGCTGTTTCAGCCCCAGTTCTTGCAGCATCTGCTGGAAGCGTTCGCGGTCCTCGGCACGGTCGATGGCATCCGGTGTTGTACCGATAATCGGCACGCCGGCTTTCTCCAGATCGCGCGCCAGCTTCAAGGGAGTCTGGCCGCCGTACTGCACAATGACGCCAACCGGTTTTTCGATGGCGACGATTTCCAGCACATCTTCCAGCGTCACCGGCTCGAAATACAGGCGATCGGAGGTATCGTAATCAGTAGAAACGGTCTCCGGATTACAGTTGACCATGATGGTCTCGTAACCATCTTCACGCATAGCAAAGGCAGCATGCACGCAGCAGTAATCGAATTCGATACCCTGACCGATGCGGTTAGGGCCACCGCCCAGCACCATGACCTTCTTGCGATTGGTCGGCTGCGCTTCGCACTCTTCTTCATAGGTCGAGTACATGTAAGCGGTGTTGGTCGCAAATTCAGCGGCACAGGTATCCACCCGCTTGTAGACCGGGCGCACGTTCAATGCCTGACGATAGGCGCGTACCGCATGCTGGTCGGTATTCAACAGCCTGGCCAGACGGCGGTCGGAAAAGCCGCGGCGCTTGAGTTGCAACAGCATATCGCGATCGAGGTCGGCCAGGTTGCGGCCAATCAGCGCCTGCTCGCGCTTGATGATGTCTTCAATCTGCACCAGGAACCAGCGATCGATCTTGGTCAGGTCAAACACCTCGTCGACAGTCAGACCCTGACGGAAGGCATCGCCCACATACCAGATACGCTCAGGTCCCGGCTCACCGAGTTCCTTCTGGATGCGGTCAAGATCGGTACTGACTTCATCCAGCCCGTCCACGCCCACTTCAAGGCCGCGCAAAGCTTTCTGGAAGGATTCCTTGAAAGTACGGCCGATGGCCATGACTTCACCCACGGATTTCATCTGGGTCGTCAGTCTGGAATCCGCCTGCGGGAATTTCTCGAAGGCGAAACGCGGAATCTTGGTGACGACGTAATCGATGGAAGGCTCGAAAGAGGCTGGGGTTGCGCCGCCGGTGATCTCATTACGCAGTTCGTTCAACGTATAGCCTACTGCCAGTTTGGCAGCGATCTTGGCAATCGGGAAACCGGTCGCCTTCGACGCCAGCGCTGAGGAGCGCGATACGCGCGGGTTCATCTCGATGACGATCATGCGGCCATCGTCCGGATTGATGGCGAACTGCACATTGGAGCCGCCGGTATCCACGCCGATCTCACGCAATACTGCCAGCGAGGCATTGCGCATAATCTGGTATTCCTTGTCGGGCAGCGTCTGCGCCGGAGCCACGGTGATGGAGTCACCGGTATGAACGCCCATCGGGTCGAGGTTCTCGATAGAACAGATGATGATGCAGTTATCCTGACTGTCGCGCACCACCTCCATCTCATATTCTTTCCAGCCGAGCAACGACTCTTCGATCAGCAACTCACTGGTAGGAGACGCTTCCAGGCCGCGCTCGCAGATAGCGAGGAACTCTTCACGGTTGTAGGCGATGCCGCCACCGCTACCGCCCATGGTGAATGAGGGTCGGATAATGGCCGGATATCCGATGGTCGCCTGCACTTGCAGCGCTTCTTCCATGCTGTGTGCGACAGCAGAACGTGCAGAACCGAGACCGATCTTGGTCATCGCCTGCTTGAATTTCTCGCGGTCTTCCGCCTTGTCGATGGCTTCCTTGCTGGCGCCGATCAGTTCGACCTTGTATTTATCCAGCACGCCGTGTTTAGCCAGGTCGAGCGCACAGTTCAAAGCGGTTTGCCCACCCATGGTCGGTAGC
>JAEWTK010000257.1 GCA_023459535.1 Pseudomonadota bacterium | reverse complement strand
AACAGACTGAGCTCCATACCGGGCTCGCCTTGAGTGACACCATCGCACATGGCCGGCACGCCACCGGCAACCTGTACCGTAGCACCGTGCTTGGCCGCCTCGTCGCGGATGATGTCCGGGAACCTTTCATACGGCTGATGCGCCGACAACATATCGTTGTAGGCCGTGACGACGCCGATGTGTGGAGCACGTTCTGCCACTACGCGCAATTTGTCATTGCTCGGCATTGCGGCGAAAGCATGTGCCACGTTGGCACAACCCATACGATCCGCGCCACGCGGACGGGCAATAGTCTGCTCCATTCGCTGCAGATATGCCTGCCTGGTCAAAGAACTGCGTTCTCTGATTCTTTGGGTAATTTCAATCAAGGACTGTTTCATAACAACCGCCGAATATCTTTAACTAGTATCCGATTATGCAGCTATGCCGGGATGCGGTCAAATCGGGGTTGCAGCGCAAAAACACCCCCGATTGTCAAGGAAAATTTTCCGTTCTGGCGACCTGCAAATGATCAGGTTTTGGTCACCAGCACATCTTCCATCATGAGATATTCCAGATCACAGCCATAGAACATGTTGAGCGCATCAGTCGGACTGCAGATCATGGGCTCGCCCCTTCTGTTGAGCGAGGTATTCAGCACCACGGGCACATTGCGCAATCTTTCCAATTCCTCGATCAGCGCGTAATAACGCGGATTGGTCGCCTTGGTCACCACCTGCGCGCGCGCCGTGCCATCCTCATGGACCACTTCCGGGATGCGCGACTTCCAGTGCTCGGCAACATCAAAGGTGAAAGTCATATAGGGTGCGGGATGATCGGTCTGCAGGATATCCTCAGCCACCCTATCCAGCATGCTGGGGCAGAACGGACGCCAGCGCTCGCGATATTTGATCTGCGCATTGATGCGATCAGCCACGCCGGGGTGACTGGGGTCACCAAGAATGCTGCGGCATCCCAAGGCACGCGGACCGAATTCCATACGCCCCTGGAACCAGGCCAGCGGATTGCCGTTCGCCAGGATTTCGGCGGCCTTTTCCGGTGCGTTCTCGATCCGGGTGAATCTGGGCTTGGCAGGATGCACTTCGCAGGCGGCCAGACATTCTTCGGTCGTAAAGGCAGGGCCAAGATAGGCATGCTGCATGGGCTCGACCTGTTCGCCCATCTGTGCGGCGACAAAGGTAGCAGCGCCCAGTGAGGTGCCTGCATCGCCGGAAGCCGGTTGCACAAACAACTCCTTGACGCCCGGCATATTGATGATGCGCTGGTTCAACTTGACGTTGAGCGCCACACCGCCCGCCATGGCGATACGCCCGGTTTCGCGGATGATGTCGCCGACGTAATAGTCGATCATCTCCAGCGCCACGTCTTCCAGCAACTGCTGTACCGAAGCCGCGTAGTGGATGTACGGATCGTCGATCTCGTCGCCCTGCCGCTTGGGGCCGAGCCATTCGATCAGCTCGGGCGTAAAGTAATAGCCCTTGCCGTTTTCCTTGTAGCGACGCAGGCCCACCACATTGACCAGTTTGGTGTTGACACGCAGGTCGCCATCCTTGAATTGCACCAGACGCGACAAGTCATATTTGCTGGCATCGCCATAAGGCGCCATGCCCATGACCTTGAATTCGCCGTCCAGCATCTCGAAGCCGAGATACTCGGTAATCGCACCGTACATGCCACCGAGTGAATCCGGATCGTAGAACTCCTTGATCTTGTGGATCTTGCCGTTCTCGCCATAACCGAAAAAGGTCGTGGCATATTCGCCCTTGCCGTCGATGCCGACGATGGCGGTCTTTTCCTTGAAGCCGCTCAGGTGATAGGCGGAACTGGCGTGCGCCATGTGATGCTCGACCGGCACATACCTGGCCTTGCTCAGGCCCAATTCGGCCATCAGGGCCAAAGCCTTGTCGCGATTGCGACGGAACCGGCGGTTACCGTTAAATATGGCATCCAGCGCGCGGTCCGGCGCATACCAGTGGCGCTTGGCATAATGCCAGCGTGCCGCGGAGCTGATGGGGATTTCACCATAGGGGAAAGTCACGATATCCACCTGGTCAGGACGCACACCGGCTTCCTTCATGCAGTATTTGGCTGCCTCGTAAGGAAAGAGGTTTTTGGCATGTTTGTCGCGGATAAAGCGCTCTTCTTCTGCTGCGGCCACAATCTTGCCATCAACCAGAATCGCGGCCGAGGCATCGTGCCCCAGCGCACCGGATAAACCTAGAATAATCATGCTTCAGGACTCACTGACTTCTTCAATTAAATTCAAACCACTGTTTATGCGTATAGCTCAAGCCGATAACTCAAGCTGATAGCGCCTTGGCCAACAGGGGGTGGTCACCATATGTTTTTTGCAAGGCCGCTATCAGCGACTGCTGCACGTCCGGCTGATCCTGCCAGTTCCGCAACAGGCGCTTCAGGTCGCGCACGTGGCTCGTTTCAAACCATGCCTTGCATCGGAATTCGCGCAAACTGTCCAGATCGATCAATACGGGCTGATTGCCATCAATATGGATATTGCTCGCCTTGAGATCGCCATGTGCAATCTGCAGCAACATCAGCTTGTACATCAGCCTAGCCAGCGCTTCCAGCACCGGTTTTTGCTGATCATCCGCGACAGAAGCCGATTGCAGCCACTGCGCAATATCCGGCGTAGCAATATAGTCGGCGACAAAATACGCGCTGCCCCGCAACGGCCCGAATCTCTGCTCCAGCAATGCAACAGGCGCTGGCGTGGCAATGCCGTACATCAGCAGCCGGTGGGCATTGACCCATGAATCGGCTGCCCTGCTCGAACGCCAGAATCGACCCAACAGGTGCCAAAAACTTTTGATATTGTACCGTTTTACGACCAACTTTCGGCCATTGATTTCTGCCAGTGCTACGGTACAGGTGTTGCCGCTCTTCAGCCTTTGCCGGCTGATATCTTCAATCAGTGCGTCAGGAGTAGTGAGTAATATTTGTTGCAGTTGCACACTAAGATTTTGCCGCGACATGGCCAGAAAGTGGTGCCAACTGCGAGAAACTATGACATCCGTGCATTGTCTCAAAACCTTCTTTTCGGCATAGGACCGCACAGCCCGTCGCCTATAACAAGCGATACGCGATTGCATCTGTTGCTTGTCCGGACAATTCCTCCAACCTCGACCGGCGGCATACGCCTGCAGCAAGTTCGGCAGCCAGGCCTGGATTTCGAGCACATCGAATTTGGACAGCAACAGGGCCAGATTGCCGAGCGCCGTCCGCTTTGCAAAGAACCTCGGCAGAGGCTTGATGGCATCGCCATCCAGGGTGTAGAGCTTCTCGCCCTGCACAAGAAAATTCTTCAGGTAAAGATCGGTCTGCATGAGTCCGGCGTGATGGTGAGCCGCAACTTCTGCGACCAGTTTCAGGGCCAGGTCCAGCCTTTGCTCATCGGCACACTGTTGCCAGGCCTGTTCCGCATTCAATGCATCATCAATCGCAGCATAGATCAGCACCCGGCCGGTAGCGGCACTATTCTGTATGCCTATTTCTGTAGAGTGCAACAAGGCAGGGGTCGCGATACCGGCCCTGATCAGCCTGCCTACCCCTTCCGCGTCGCGCGCAGCATAGCGTTGCGCCTGTGAGCCGATGAATATCTTGGCGTAGACGGACTGGCCATTCCAGACTCCGCGGCACACCAGTCGCTTGTTGGGAACGGCCCGGACAACACGAAGATCATGCAACTGCCCGGCATCCACCAACGATACATCGAATGGCGTATCCGCAGCTTCACGAGACAGCTGGAAAAGATCAACCATGCGCAAAGGCAGCCTAAACCGCCACTTCCTGCTGGCGCTGTCTCTTGGGCTTACGGCTCCTGCTGATCACCAACCGGCATAGCACCTTGGACCAGAACCCGAGTTTCTCGATGCCAAGATACTGCTTGAAGAAATACAGCCGCGTGGTCCGGCTCAGGCCGGCGATATCCCGATTCAGCGTTGCCAGGTCGCGCCGGGTGCGCGAGAGGGGAAAGAGTTTGATGCGGGCCTTCTCGAAATCGATGATCACGGCCTTGGGTGCATCCGGATTCACCATATTGACCAACAGATGCTTAGAATGCAGCGCACGATGCTGCACGCGTGCCTCGTGCAGACTCCTGACCGCCTTTGCGGCACAGCTGATTACCGCCTGTTTCTGCCTGCGCGTGTACGCCGGATTCATCAGCACCTCAGAGGCCACGCGATCGGCCGAGCGGTAACCCAGCAGTTCTTCCGTCATCAGAATCGCTTGGGCACCTTCTGTCGATGACTTCTGATCAAAAAACACCAGGGTCGGCACCGGCACGCCATGACTCTGCAGGTGGCTGATCGTTTTGTACTCGCAGGAGAAAGTTGCCACGCCGGAAAACGGGTGCAGGAAGGTACGGCGGATATAGTTCTGCTGACGCTTGAGGAACAGGCCCAACTGACCGCCATCCGGCATATCAAGCACCAGCCGGTTCACCCCGCTCCAACCGCCACGGCCCTGATTCGGCGATTCGAACCAGTCGCCGCGATAATTCCAGAGATGCTCAAAATCGCCGAGCTGATTCGCTTCCAGCTGATTTTTTAACGTGGATGAAATGTAGGCTTGCAAGGAGACCCCTTACCAGAATTTTGTTTCAGGCATTTTGCCATGAAATTTCAAATAGAGTTTGTCCGCCCGGCTTGCCACCTGACGCCAGAATCCGGCTTCGTCCAGCAAGGTGTTTTTTAATGACTGCTGGCGATAATGCTTGAGAA
>JAEWTK010000256.1 GCA_023459535.1 Pseudomonadota bacterium | reverse complement strand
GCGCAGGCTTGGCCGGCATGGCAGATCGGCTGCAATACGCTGAAGTACCGCGCCGAATGGCAGGCTGCTTGCGAAGCTGCTGCCGCCATCAAAAAACCGAACAATGTCAATGTGCGTGCCTATTTCAAGCAGCATTTCACCGCCTACCAGGCGACCAATGTCGATGGTAGCGATAGTGGTCTGGTCACCGGCTACTACATGCCCTTGCTGAAGGGCAGCCGCCAGAAGTCGGACAAGTATCCCTACCCCATCTATGCGCGGCCGGATGATCTCATCACGGTCGAGCTGGCAGATGTCTATCCGGAACTGGCGAACAAGCGCGTGCGCGGCCGTCTGATCGAGAACCGGCTGGTGCCCTATTACAACCGTGCCGAGATCGAACAGCAGCCGACATCGCTACAAGGCAAGGAATTGCTCTGGGTGGATGACATCATCGATCTGTTCTTCCTGCAGGTGCAGGGTTCCGGCATCGTGCAACTGGAGAACGGTGAGCGCATCCCGGTCGGTTATGCCGACCAGAATGGATACAGCTATCAGTCCATCGGTCGCCTGCTGGTGGAGCGTGGTGAGCTGACACTGGACAAGGCGTCGATGCAGGGTATCAAGGACTGGGCACGCAACAATCTGGATAAGCTGAGCGAACTGCTCAACAGTAATCCGAGTTATGTGTTCTTCCGCGAACTGCCCGCCGGTCTGCCCGGCCCCATCGGGGCGCTCGGCGTGCCGATTCTGGCCGAGCGCACGGTCGCCATCGATCCCAAGCATATCCCGCTCGGTGCGCCGGTGTTCCTCTCGACGACCCATCCGAACAGCGACAAGCCGCTGAAACGGCTGATGATGGCGCAGGATACCGGCGGTGCCATCAAGGGCGGCGTGCGCGCGGATTTATACTGGGGTGCAGGCGCCGAAGCCGGCCGCAAGGCCGGTGCCATGAAGCAGCGCGGTAGAATCTGGGTGCTGCTGCCCAAAGGTTTTGTCGTCAATCCCTAGGGCGTGTTCACACTAGACTGCTGACCAGCAGTAGACATCCATGGCGAGGATGCCGTAGGTGTTTTCCGGCTGGTAGCGCGTCACTGCTTTTCCCGCACCGGCTCCCAGCGCCACGAACAACGGCAGGATGTGATCCTCGCTCGGGTGTGCCTGACGGCCATAAGAGCTGTTGCGGTAATCAAGCAGCGCGGCGTGGTCTGCCGCTGCTATCCTCTGCCCCAGCCAATCCGAAAATTCAGTCACGTAATCCAGCACCGCGGCATCGCGCTCGCTGCTGAAGAAGTGCCGCAAGTTGTGCGTCACGGCACCGCTACAGAGGATCAGCACATTGTCCTGTTGCAAGCCGGCGATGGCGCGGCCCATGTCCAGATGGGGGCGGGGGCCGGCCTGGCCCTGGATGGACAGTTGGGTGACCGGGATGTCGGCGTCCGGATACATCAGGCGTAACGGTACCCAGGCGCCGTGATCCAGCCCGCGCGTGATATCGAATTCGGGCTCGAATCCCGCCTGCCGCAGCAGCGCCGCGGTTTTTTCAGCGAGTTCCGGTGCGCCCGGTGCCGGATATTGCAGCTGGTAGAGCGCTGGCGGAAACCCGCTGAAATCATGGATGGTTTGCGGCTTTGTTGCCATGCTGATTTGCGGATGGGCCGTGTCCCAGTGGGCGGAAACTGCCAATATGGAACTTGGCCTTGGTATGGATTCCGCCAGTCGGGCCAGCAGTTTGCCGGTTTCTCCCGGCTCGGTGGCCAGTGTCGGTGCGCCGTGTGAGATGAACAATGTGGTCAATGGTTTGCCTGCCTCGTCGATTGTGCTGCCAAGATATAACCATTGCTATGACGCCGGATTGGGCTGCTGGTTGCAGTGCGCGGACAAACAAAAAGGGAGCTGCGCTCCCCTATCAATACTACCCCTCAAATGCAACGGGCCTGTCGAAACAGGCCCGTTATTCATGCAAATTTGCGATCTTAGCGATTGCAAACGTACATGGTTACTTCAAAACCGAAACGCATTTCGGTAGCAGCTGGCTTGGTCCACATAGTTTATTTCCTTTCTTGATTGGATTCGTATTGCGACTGCTTTGACACAGATGCATTACGTGGATGTCACTTTATTCCTGTCCTTGCATTTCATCCGTGCCTAAAGTCATGAAAAGGCACTCATGATTTTCATTAGATTCAATCTGTCTTGCGCCAGATCAAAGTCTTGCTGCCTTCTGTTTCAGGCGGAAATGCGTGATGAGGCCGATGGCGACCACGATGATGATGCCGATGAGTACGGTGGAGATGATGATGTGGACGCCGCTCTTGTCCATCAGCGTGTAGGCGCCGATCATCAGCAGCATGCAGAGGTTGTCGAAGAAGTTCTTGACGGCGATGGCGTGGCCGGAGCCGGTGGTGGCATGCCCGCGATCCTGTAGCAGCGCGTTGAGCGGCACGACATAAAAGCCGCCGCAGGCGCCGACCAGGATCAGCATGGCGACCGCTACATAGAGATCATCGATGTAGGCGAAAGCGATGATCAGCGCGCCGATCAGGATGCCGGCCGGCAATGCGCGGTTGACCGTTTTCAACGTGACCAGTTTGGCGGCCCCGAAAGCACCAATCGCGATGCCGATGGCGACCGCGCCGCTGAGGTTGGCGGCGGTACTCAGATCCGTGATCAACAGCGCCGCCGGCACCCAGGCTACGAGCAGCAGGCGCAGGGTGGCGCCCGCGCCCCAGAAGACGCCGGTGCCGAACAGGCAGAAGCGCGCATCCTGATCGCGGAACAGCGTACGCAATGCCTGCCAGAAATCCCGGAACAGGATGCGCGGCGAGAAATGATCGAGCGGATGCGCCGCCGGTAGAGGCGGAATGAACAGGTTGGCGACCATGGCCAGCAGGTAGCCGCCGGTGATGGCGGCCAGCGCCCCGCTCACTGAATGGTCGGCCAGCAGCCCGCCGATGATGGCGCCGAGCAGGATGGCGACGATGGTCGATCCTTCCATCATGCTGTTGGCCTTGACCAGTTTGCCCGGGCTCACCAGTTCGCTGAGGATGCCGTACTTGGCCGGCGAATAGGCGGCAGCGCCGATGCCCACCATGCTGTAGGCGAGCAGCGGATGCAGGCCGGCCAGCATGGCGGCAGCCCCGCAGAATTTCATGCCGTTGGCCAGCAGCATGACGCGACCCTTGGACAGACTGTCGGCGAACGGGCCGACGAAGGGTGCGAAGACGATGAAGGCGATGACGAAGAACTGTTGCAGCAGCGGGATCTGCCAGGTGTCCGCCATCTGCGATCTTAATAGAGCGATGGCGGCAAACAGCAGCGCGTTGTCTGCAAATGCCGAAACGAACTGTGCGATCAGCACGGCGATCATGCCGCTAGAATAGAGCGGGTAGGCTTCAGGTACGGGCGTCGGACGGACGGACATGGTCATCGGCTTTCAAAGAATGCGCGCGTCTGGAACACGTTGTCGGCAAAGCGGGCGTTGCCGTGGCGCAGCAGGCGCTTGATGGCGAAATCGAACAGCAGGGCATTATACGGCTTGATCGCCTGCAGGAAGCTGACCGATTCCGTATCCAGCAAACCCTGCCGCTGCAGGCTGGCACAGTCGATAAATGGCATGACCCCGGGTAGCGGATAGTCGGAGCCGTTGATGAGGCGCGGATGCCAGTCGACACGCTGTAGCAGCGGCGCGAGCGCCCACTCGTGATTGCGCAGCGTCAGCGAGGAGAGGTCGCCGAACAGCAGCTTTTCATAGCGGGCATCGTCCATCAGGCGACCGAACAGTTCGAAATGCGGACGCGCCGGGCCGTGTGAGCCAAGGTCGAGATCGGCATCGCGGCCGTAGGTCGCGCAGTGCGCCACGACGACGCGCACGCCGCTGTCGAGCGCGCGCCGCAGGCGTAGCGGGTTGGCCAGCGTGTGCTCGCTGCCGGGCAGCGCGAATTCGCGTCCGCCGTGGGTGATGATGGGCAGATCGAGGTCGGCGCAGGTCTGGTAGAAGCGCTGGCATTTGACTGAAGCCGGGTCGATATTCATGACCTGAGGTAACCATTTGACTGCCTTCGCTCCTTCCGCGCGTGCCTGCTGCAGGGCGTCGATGGCGTCCGGCCGGTAGGGGTGGATGGAGGCGATCCATTCGAAGATGTCGGATTCTGCCCGAGCGAGGTTGGCGACATAACGGTCGGGCACATGCAGCGTCGACTGCTCAGGTTGCGGCCGGCCCTGTTCGTCATGCCGCCAGTCGAAGGCCAGCAGCATGGCCTTGAAGCCGGATGGCAGTTCGCGGCAGAGCTGGCTCAACCGGGCGACCACGCGGCGGTCGATGCTGGCGGCATCTCCACTATCAGCATCGACGCTATCAGCATCGACACAGGCGCCATTCATGAACAGATGTTTTTGCACGCGCAACAGCGGATGGCGCAGGCTGTCCATCTTTGGGCTGTGCCAGGGCGCGTCCGGCAGGCCGGAGTCACCGTTGCCGAACATGTGCACGTGACAATCCCACACCTGCGCCGGGTCGAGGCCTTGCCAGATTTCATGATAAAGCGGGTGCAGCCGCAACGCCTCGGGCAGGCCGCTGTGACAGGGATTGGTGAGGCCGGATTCCGGCCAGTAGCGATAGCCTGCGAGGCCAACGGCAGAAACGGCGGCAGCAGACAGGCCTAGCAGGAAGGTGCGGCGCTTCATCTGCAAATCCGGCAGCACTGCCACGACGCCCGCTGAGTAAGCCTGAAAGTGTGACGATACCAAGCGCTAGCGGATATGCAGCCGGCAATCACGGCCGTGAGGGGTTTCCCTCTGTGCCCTCTGTGAACTCTGTGGCCAGGAGGTTTTTCCAGCCTCATTCGACGCTTTCCGCCATCTGTTTCAATCGGACGTAATCGACCTTGCCGCTGCCGAGCAGCGGCAGTTCATCGACGACGACGATCTTGCGGGCGATGGCGATCTCCGGTTGCCCAAGCGCATGCGCGGCCTGTTGCAGGTCATGGCGTTGCAGCTCGCGTGCGGTGGTGAACAGCAGGATGTTCTCGCCGCGCTGCATGTCGGTTTGCGTGCTGGCGGCATGTTGCTGCTCAGGGGCGGCGTGCCTTGCAAGCTGCTCGACCACTTCCAGCGACACCATTTCGCCGGCCACCTTGGCGAAGCGGTTGACGCGGCCGAGGATGTGCACATAGCCGTCGGCGTCGAGATCGACGATATCGCCGGTGTTATACCAGCCGCTGCCGAAATCGGAAGCGGTGGCGACCAGTGTGCCCGGCTGGTCGTAGAGATAGTAGCCCAGCATGATATTCGGGCCCTTGACGTGCAGCAGGCCGCCGCGTTCGATGCCGGGTACCGGCTGCAGGCGGTGTTGCAGCAAGGGCAGCAGCCGGCCGACCGAGCCGCTACGGCAGAACATCGGTGTGTTGACGGCGAGCACCGGCGCGCATTCCGTGGTGCCGTAGCCTTCCAGCAGGCGGATGCCGAACTTGTCCATCCACAGCCTGCGCACCTCGTCGTTGAGTTTCTCGGCGCCGGCCACCACATGGCGCACCTTGTGGAAGTCGTAGGGATGGGCGAATTTGCCGTAATGCGCGAGGAAGGCGCTGGTGCCGAACAGCACGCTGCAGCCGCTGTCGTAGACGATCTCCGGAATCAGCCGGTAGTGCAGCGGCGAGGGATAGATGAAGAGCCGCGTACCGCTGACCACCGGCAGGACGGCGCCGGCGGTGAAGCCGAAGGAGTGGAACAACGGCAGCGCGATGAAGAACTTGTCTTTCGGCGAGAAATCGATGACGGCGCGGATCTGCGCGACATTGGCGAGGATGGCGCGGTGGCTCAGCACTACGCCTTTCGGTTTGCCTTCGGAGCCGGACGTGAAGAGGATGGCTGCCGGTTTGTCCGGGTCATGCGACTGTTCCGCCAGGCGCGGCAGACGCAACGCGAACAGCATGAGCCAGA
>JAEWTK010000255.1 GCA_023459535.1 Pseudomonadota bacterium | reverse complement strand
ATGTGGCTCGCCATGTCGACCTGTTGGTCGGGGTCGTGCCCATCATCAATCTGGAATGGATACAGAAGATGCACCGGGATCAGAAGATTCGTGGCTATTCGCCTGAGGCGGTGATCGATACCATCCTGCGCCGCATGCCGGATTACATTCACCATATCTGTCCGCAGTTTTCGCGCACCCATGTCAATTTCCAGCGGGTGCCGACGGTGGATACTTCCAATCCGTTCATTGCCAAGGATATCCCCAGCCCGGACGAGAGCATGGTGGTGATTCGTTTCGCCAATCCGCGCGGTATCGATTTTCCCTATCTGCTGAACATGCTGCACGATTCCATGATGACGCGGCCGAATACGCTGGTCATCCCCGGCGGCAAGATGGGACTCGCCATGCAGTTGATATTTACGCCGATGATTCAGCGTTTGATGAACATGAGGGAATGATGATCAGACTGGTGATGTATGACCTGGATGGCACTTTGCTCGATACTGCCAGCGAGATTGCCGCAGCCGTCAATCTGACGCTGGCCGAATTCGGGGCCGAAACTGTCGATGAATGGCGAGTTCGCGCCTGGATAGGCTATGGCGCTGCCAAGCTGATCGAGGAAGCCTGGCGCACCATGAGGCCCGGCGCACGTCTGGATGAGGTGATGGCCACTTTCAGCAGGCACTATCGCGAGACCGTGGGTAAAAGCAGCCGGCCGTTTCCATATGTGATCGAGACGTTGCAAAAAGTGAAGGCGCTCGGCATCAAGCAGGCCGTCATCACCAACAAGGAATCGTCATTCACGAAGCGCGTGCTGGAGAAGCACGGCATGACGGATTTATTCGACCTGGTCATCAGCGGCGACACGCTACCGGTCAGAAAACCGGACCCGGCGGTGATCCGTCATTGTTTGCAGACACTGCATGAAACAGCTGAGCGCAGCCTGTATGTCGGTGATTCGGATATTGATGTGGCGACCGCCAAGGGCGCCGGAGTGATGTGCTGGGCCGTGCCTTATGGCTATAACTCCGGACGCGATATCCGGCAGGCCGGCGCGGACAGGCTGATCGATGATCTGCGTGCGGTCCATGATTATCTGCAAGACAATATTGAATGTGAGGTTTGAATATGGCACTGATTTCATTGCGGCAATTGCTCGATCATGCAGCAGAAATCCAATACGGATTGCCGGCGTTCAACGTCAACAACATGGAACAGATACAAGCCATCATGCAGGCCGCCGAAGAGGTGGATAGTCCGGTCATCCTGCAGGCATCGGCCGGCGCGCGCGCCTATGCCGGCGAGACTTTTCTGCGCAAGCTGGTGGAAGCGTGCATTGAGCGCTATCCCTATATCCCGATTTGCATGCATCAGGATCACGGTGCATCGCTTGAAGTTTGCCAGGTGGCGATACGCAGCGGCTTTTCCAGCGTCATGATGGACGGCAGTCTGGAAAGTGACGCCAAGACCCCGTCCAGTTATGAATACAACGTCAACATCACGCGGCGCGCGGTCGAGTTGGCCCACTGCGTCGGCGTCTCGGTGGAGGGCGAACTGGGCTGCCTGGGCTCGCTGGAAACCGGTCAGGCTGGCGAGGAGGATGGTAGCGGCGCCTCCGGCACGCTGGAACATGCGCAGCTACTGACCGATCCGGACGAAGCGGCGGCTTTTGTTTCGGCGACGCAGGTCGATGCGCTGGCCATCGCCATCGGCACCAGTCACGGTGCCTATAAATTCAGCCGGCCACCAACCGGTGACCTGCTGGCGATCGACCGTATTCGCGCCATCCATCAGCGTATCCCGAACACGCACTTGGTGATGCATGGCTCGTCCAGTGTCGACCAGGAGTGGCTGGAGATGATTCGCGAACACGGCGGGCAGATCAAGGAGACTTACGGCGTGCCGGTATCGGAGATCGTCGAAGGCATACGCAATGGTGTGCGCAAGGTGAATATCGACACCGATATCCGGCTGGCGATGACAGCTGCCATGCGCAAGAAGATGTATGAAAGCCCGGATGAGTTCGATCCGCGTGCTTTCCTCAAGGTAGCGACACAGGCAGCAAGGAGCGTCTGCAGGAATCGCTTCGAGGCCTTCGGCAGTGCCGGGCAGGCGTCAAAAATCAAGGTCGTCCCGCTGGACGCCATGGCTACGCGCTATGCCAGCGGCGAACTGGCCGCGTTGATCCGCTAGTGTTGCGGCATGAGACGGGCGAGCATTAAGACCGCCATGAGGCAACCATTGGTCATCGGCAACTGGAAGATGCACGGCAATCTGGCTAAAAACCAGATGCTGCTGGCCAGCCTGGTCGACCGTTTGCGTGATCTGCAGCAGGTGGATATTGCGATCTGCCTGCCTTTTCCCTATTTGTATCAGGCGCAGCAAATGCTGGCGGGTACCAATATTTACTGGGGAGCACAGAACGTCAGCCAGTTTGAAGAGGGTGCCTTCACCGGTTCCATCTCGGCGGAAATGGTGGCGGATTTTGGTTGCAGCTATGCCATCATCGGCCACTCGGAGCGGCGTGCCCTCAGTCATGAAAGTTATATGAGTGCTGCCAATCGCTTCAAGCAGTTGTTGAAGGTGGGCATTACGCCGGTATTTTGCGTGGGGGAAACCTATGCAGAACGCGAGGCCGGCTTGGCGGATACCGTGGTCAGCAAACAGATGCATGCCGTTCTCGATGACCTGGGTCCCGAGTGTCTGGAGTTGGCGGAAAAACTCAATGCCGTCTTTGCCTATGAGCCGGTCTGGGCGATTGGCACCGGCAAGAACGCGACCCCGGAGCAGGCGCAGAAGATGCATGCCTTCATGCGAAACCTGATCGCCGAACGCAACCGGGATTTCGCATCGCAGGCGAGAATACTTTATGGCGGCAGCGTTACGCCGGGCAATGCTGCGGAGCTATTTGCCATGCCGGATATCGACGGCGGCTTGATCGGGCGCTGCTCGCTGGACGCCGAGGCGTTCAGGCAGATATGCGAGGCCGCTGTTCGAAGTGTGGCTGCGCCGGTTCAGTCAGCCGGTTTGAAGACATAGAACAGGTTCGGCTCGCTGACGATATAGACGCGCTTATCCGGGCCGATGGCAATGCCTTCGGCTTGAGGCACGTTCTTATGCAAGCCATGAAAGCCGCGCCATAAGGCGATAGCGCTGACTGCGCGACCTTCGAAATCATATTCTGCCGCCATGCGGGATTCGTCGCTGAGCAGGACCAGATGCCCGCTCGCGTCATGATAGGTGATGGAGGAGAAGTCGCGCAGCTTGATATTTCTGAACTTGTCCGGCGTGATTTTGGAAATGTTCAGACTTGTTTGCTGGCGGCTTTCATCGACAAAGCCGGTGACTTCGAAGATGCTCAAGGGGTTGCGTTCCTTGACGACCAGCAGGCGTCGGTTGATGTCGTCCCACGAGACGCCTTCAAAATCCTTGTTGCTGCCATTCGACGTGATACCCAGACTGAGCTGTGGAACATCGGTGACATCGATCGCATCGCTGTCTGCACTGATTTCGAGCAGTAACAGCCGTTGGTCTTGTTCGTCCGCGATCACGTAGCGATTGCCTTCGACATGGGTGATGCCTTCCATGTCATTGACCCCGCTCACCTCTATCTTGCGCAACAGCCGGCCTTCGAGATCCAGCTCGACGATCAGCGGCTGCCCATTCAATACTGAAAACAGGGTGTTGGTTTCGATGTTGTAGGTCAGCCCGGACAGGTCGTCATCGATACCCGCGATTTCTCTTGCCTCGATGGTGACCCGGTATTGGTCGAGATTGAGCGACGATCCCGCATAACGCTCATGCAGAACGAAGGTGTTGATGAGATGCCTGAGCAGGGCATCAGCTTTGTAGCTATGGATCACGGCAAGTAAGGCAAGCGGCGAGGTAATGGCCAATGCAATGGCGATCCAGATGCGGTAGGAAGCCGTTGTGCGAGGGCGGTGAGGTTTGTTGGTCATGGTGCTCAGTCGTTAAAGTGTAAAAAGGGCTCGAAGAGCCCCTGTCCTGCTGCTGCAGATTAGAACCAGTCGGCTTTGACCTTGCGCACTTCGCCGGTCTTGGCGTCGATATCAACATCCCATTCCTTGCCATTGGCGTCGATGATCTCGAACTCGTAATCCCAGCCTTGTGGCCACTTGCGGTCATCCAGTTCGACCTCAATGACAGTGCCGGGTTTCGCAGCCAGGGCTTTTGCCGTAGCTTCTTCCAATGAAATCAGTCCGGCGGCTTCTGCGATGGCGCGCATCTTGACCGGGTCGTCACCGTCGGCAAGTGCCGGACTCGCCATAAAAATGGCAAAGCCTGAAATGATAAGCATACGGTTGAATTGGTTCATGATGGTTCTCCTGAAAAGTGATCTGACGCTTTGCAGTTTAGTCAGGCAAGCTTAATCAAAGCTGAACTGTCTCGAAGAGCGAGTTTTTCAATATCAGCTTGATTTTCATGGGCTTGATCTTCATATGCCTGTCTTGAGAACGTCACAAATGCGTTCTAGAATCCGCTTTGAATTTAAAAGTGAATCATTTCATCAATAGTGAGTCACATGAGCGCTGAATCATCGTTCAGCAGATGTATCAAGAATCCCAAAAGGAGTGTTAAAAATGGCATTGCAACAAATTCATATCGAGAAATCCGTTACTTACCCACAGGCCGAAATCAAGAAGGCTGTCGATCACCTGTCACTGGAAGAGCAGGAAGCGGTTGAAGCCGATCTGCTGCATGAGCGCGAAGAGTTCGTTAAGCATATCGAAGCGTTCTGCGATTGCGTCTGACCATCGATTCGCCATGCGATAGTCCGTTCGCTTTGCGGCAGTATATTTAAAAGCCGTTCACAAGTCCGCCCAGCTGCAAGATAATGGCGGACTTGAAAATTCTTCCATGAGTGATTTCGCATGAGCACCTTCGCCAACCTGATCGGTTTCCTGGCAGCAACCCTCACGACCATTGCCTTTATTCCGCAGGTCATCAAGGTCTGGCGTACACGATCCACCCGGGATGTATCCATCGGCATGTATACACTGTTCACGGCAGGGGTGGCCTTATGGTTCTGCTATGGCCTGATGATTGGATCGTGGCCGGTGATGGCAGCCAATGCCATCACGCTGATACTGGCGGGGTTGGTGCTGATCATGAAGATCAGGATTGATGGCTGGCGCTAGTTTGATCACCCATGGTGGGAAAACTCTGTTGCTGACTCGCCTGTAACCTGGTCGCCATTTCTTTCAGGAAATTCATGGCGACCTTGGGGTCGTCCATCATCAGGGTTTCAATATTGGCGGAGCTGATGACGACCAGTTTCGCGTCTTCCGAGGCGACCAGTGCATCGGCGAATCTTGGGGTCTCAGTCAGGAATGCCATTTCCCCGAAATAATCTCCCTTGCCGAGCGCGCGCAATAAATTGCCACCGGAAACCAGCTTGACCTGGCCGGAGACGACATAATAGATGTCATGGCCTTCATCGCCCTGCCTGAATACATACTCACCCTGCTTCAGATGCCTGCCGTAACGTTTCATCAGTTCGCGCAGATAATAGCGGCTGTCGGCCGGCATTTTTGTGAAGAGGCCGCGTAAAAGCAGGATCTCCTTTTTGCGCATGATGCTGATCAGTTCGGTGCCGATCATGAAGACGGCGAAGGTGTAGTAAAGCCAGGCGATGGAGATGAACAGATTCTTCATGCCGCCGAACATGCTGCCGTAGGATTCATTGACCGACATGAACAGCGCAAAGGCCGGGCGCATTGCCAGCCAAAGCAGCGCGATAATGGCGGAGCCGATAAAGATATGTGTCAGGCTGGTTTTTGCCGGAAAGAAGATGCGGTAGAAACCGGCGATGCAGAGCGTGGTGATTGCAAAGGAACCCAGGGCGTTGATGATCTCGCTGTAGGTGGCTGCCGGTTTGATGAAATCGACGATCTTTTCCAGCACCAGGCCGCTGAAGGTGAACAGAAAGAAGATCAGCAATATGCCCAGTACAGCAGCGGAATCCTTGACCTTCTTCTGGATGTAGGAGGGTGTCTCCATCATCGAGGCCATGGTGAAGAAGGCGGAACGCAGGGCGCCAGCCAGCGGAGTCACCACCCAGAACAGTGCCAGTAGGCCGAATGCGCCCCACACGGCTTTTTGCTGCGAGGCGTTATACACCTCCACCATGATCAGGTTGCTGAGTTTGGGTACGAGGTTGCCGGTAAGGATCGCCAGTTTGACGATGGCATAATCCGAGGAGAAGATGAGATGGCTCAGTACGAAAAACATGAGCAAAGCCATTGGAATCAATGCCAGCATGGCATAAAACGACAAGGAGGCCGACATGCCGAGACCATTGTGCAGTTTGAACGCGTCCAGCGTCTCATGCAGCACAAATAGTGGAGTGCTGTAGCGATGCCGGGCATAAGCATCACGCGGCTTGGCAATCGCCGGATGGCTGCCCAGTTTTTTTACACGATGGAAGCGGGTATTCACACTAATAATGTAATGCCTTGTATTGTTCGGTAGCCGCCAGCAGTGCGGCACATGTGCCTGGCTCCATGGCGGAGTGGCCTGCATCCGGAATCATGTGGAACTGCGCATGCGGCATGGCCTGTTTCAGTTGCCATGCGGTCATTGGCGGACACACCATATCATAACGCCCCTGTATGATGATGGTCGGAATCTGCCCCAATTTTTTTACTTCCTGCAGCAGGTCGCGCTGGCTGACAAAACAGCCATGCATAATATAGTGTATCTGTACCCGTGCCCTGGCTACCTGTATCTCGTCCGGAACCGGGGTTCCGCTGTCTGCATCAGGCAGCAGTCGCATGATGCTGCTCTCGTAGTCATTCCAGCGCGCTGCTGCAGGTGCGCTGATGGCGATATCGTCGGTAAATATGCGTTTGGCATAAGCCTGCAGAACAGTGCCTCGTTCACCGGCTGGAAGATAGGCTAGCAGCTTGCTCCATGCTTCTGGGAAGAATTGCTCGCTCTGGCCAAGAAACCAGTCCAATTCGGTTTGGCGGCTGAGGAATATCCCGCGTAATATCAGTCCGGCTACTGCTGTCGTATGTGCAATCGCATAAGCGATCCCCAGTGTGCTGCCCCATGAACCGCCAAACACTATCCAGCGTTGAATGCCAAGATGCAGGCGCAGTTTTTCAATATCCTCCACCAGGTCGTCAATCGTATTGTCGTCCGTTTCACCCAGCGGCGTACTACGGCCACAGCCACGCTGGTCAAGCAATATGATGCGGTAGTGTGCAGGGTCGAAGAAGCGACGCTGATTGGGGTTGCAGCCGCTTCCGGGCCCCCCGTGCAGGAAAACTACCGGCCGACCATCGGGATTTCCACATTCTTCGTAATATATGGCATGTG
>JAEWTK010000254.1 GCA_023459535.1 Pseudomonadota bacterium | reverse complement strand
ACCATGGGCGACTTCACAACGTGGCCTTCGATCACAGGCTCGGCAGCTGCCGCCGGAGCAGTAGCTGATGCAGCCGCAGGCGCCGGAGCGGCGGCTGGTGCGGACATCTGCATGTAAGGCTGATAATGCATCATGCCCTGCGCACCACCTTGATGATTACGGCTGATACGTACCTTTTCCTCGCCTTCCGTCAGTTCAAGCTCGGAAATGCCGGATTCCTCGACCAGATCAATCAGTTTTTTCAGTTTGCGTAAATCCATGGGATACCTCTGTGACAAGTTAATCGCCTGACAAATGTCAGGCGGGTTGATTCGATAAAAATGTAATCGCGTAATCCAGTGCAAACGTATAGCCCTGGGCACCAAGACCGCTGATCACACCGACTGCGATATCGGAGAAATAGGAGTGATGACGGAATGACTCACGCGCATACACATTAGAAAGATGAACTTCTATGAACGGGATTCTGACTGCAGACAAGGCATCGCGCAGGGCGACGGACGTATGGGTAAATGCTGCAGGATTGATAATGACAAAATCGACGCTTTTAACCGCCAATGACTGCACTTTGTTGATCAACTCGGCTTCGCTGTTGCTCTGGATACACTCCAGCTGCACATTGGCAGCCGCCGCCTGTCCGGCAAGACGCTGATTGATGCTCTCCAACGTATCATTGCCGTAATGATGTGGCTCCCGCAAGCCCAGCAGATTGAGGTTGGGACCGTGGATGACCAATATGGATTTCGAGTGATTTGCAGCCATTTTTTGTTGCCAGGAGGGTCCGGGCGCGGTGATTCATGACCGCAAGTTTGCCGCAAATAGGGGGATGTTGTCTATAGAATTGACGAAATTTAGCGAAATTGCTTTTTCTGGCAGAATCGCCTGCGACTCAATTGCGTGGGCCTAGTAAAGGCAGAAATGTTGCTTCCAGCAAAGACTGATTTACCAGCCCGAAATAGGTTTTTACGATACTGCCATCCGGCGCGATGACGGCAGTATAAGGCAATACGCCTTTGTTGTTACCCAAGCTCTCACTGAGACTCATGGCATCCAGATCGCCCGAAAGCAATGGGTAACTCACCGGTGTTAGCTGCGCGAATTCGCGGATTTTATCCAGCTCGTCTGAGGAAATGCCCAGCACTACCAGCCCCTGATCCCGATATTCGGCATGCACTCTGGACAATTCCGGCATTTCCTCCAGACAAGGTGGGCACCAGGTAGCCCAGAAATTCACAATGATGATCTTGCCTTTCCATTGGGCCATCGGCTGCAGCTGGCCATCGAGGCCGGGAAAGGATGCGACAAAGAATGCTTCCGTCGATGTCGCCGGTGACTGAACTGCAGGGTTCAGTACAAAGTGCCGTAAGGCAAAGCCGGAAATGATGATCAGTAGCGCAAAGAAAAGATAAGTCAGGATTTTTTTCAGCATGCGCTTAGAGGTCTGTCTGCTTGAGATTCTGCAGGAATTTATCCGCGTTCTGGAAACCGATCACCCGCATTTGCGTCAGCTCCTCGCCGTTGCCATCAAAAAAGATAATGCCGGGCGGGCCGAACAGATTGAAACGCTTGAGCAATTCAGCATCGTCAGTCGAGTTCTGCGTCACGTCCGCCTGCAACAGCACGGCATCCCGCATTCTGGCCTGTACACGCGGGTCGCTGAAGGTAAACAGCTCCATCTCCTTGCAGGCCACACACCAGTCGGCATAAAAATCCAGCATTACCAGCTTGCCGGCAGAGGTCTGTATTTTTTCTTCCAGCTCCGCTACCGTTTTCACTGGCTGAAAAGGCAGGTGCGAAACCTGCGTTTCTGCTGCCGCCCCACGCAAACCCGCCAACGGTTGCAACGGCGACTTGGCGCCGGACATGGCGCCAATCAATAGCGTGATGCCCAGCACCAGCATGATGATGGCGACACCTTTCCAGAACTTCAGCCATTTATGCGCATTCGCCGGCAGCGCATCCACCGCATGCATGTAAATGGCCGGCACGATCAGCAAAGCCGCCCACAACAACAGCTGCACGGCCACCGGCAGCAGGGGCGATACCAGCCACACCGCCATCGCCAGCATCACGACACCGAAGAAATTACGCACGGCGTTCATCCAGGCGCCGGCCTTCGGCAACAAATCCCCTGCTGAGGCTCCAAGCAGCAGCAATGGCACACCCATGCCCATGGATAAGGCAAACAGCGCGCTACCTCCCAGCAGCACATCATGCGTCTGGCTGATGTAAAGCAGGGCTGCCGCCAGCGGCGCAGCCACGCAGGGGCTGAGAATCAGGGCTGACAGCGCACCCATGAGGAAGACCCCGAAGAAATGACCGCCCTTGATACGATTGGTCAGGCCGGCAATGCGGCTCTCGAACGCGCTCGGCAGCTGCAATTCATAGAAGCCGAACATGGACAACGCCAGCAGCACAAAGATCAGGGCGCCGAAGCCCAGCGCCCAGGCATTCTGCAAGGCAGCACTCAGCATCTGACCGGACAGGCCGGCCGCCACCCCCATCAGGGTGTAGGTCAGCGCCATGCCCAGGGTGTAGGTCAGCGACAGGTTGAAAGTATGCAGCCGGCTGAACTTCTTGCCACCGACAATGATGCTGGAAAGAATCGGTATCATCGGTAGTACACAGGGCGTGAACGACAACAGCAGGCCGAAACCGAAGAACCCGGCAATGATCAGCCACAGCTTGCCGCCCTTCAGCAGGGTCGCGATACGGTCATTCTCATTAACAGCACTGGCAGCACTGCTGACGACCGTCGCCGTATCTCCACCTGCCTTGACCGTCGCCTTGCCGTCGGCACCCACCGTAAAGTTCGACCGCATCGGCGCATAACAGAGGCCGCTAGCGTTACATCCCTGATAGGTCACGCGGATATCCAGTGGATAACGGCTAGCCTCGCCCAGATGGATCAATGCCGTCGTAAAGTCGTAATAGACTTCCATCAGGCCGAATGTCGGATCCTCCTTGGCAACACCGTCCGGCAATTCCACACCGACCAGCTCCGAACCGGCAGACAGCAGCTCGAATTTGAAACGATCCTTGTAGAGATAATGGCCGGGCGCAATCAAAAAATCCGCGCGCAAGGTGCGGCTGTCCTGCGCCGCCAACTCGACCTTGAATGCCACTTCCGGCGCCAACACCTCGTCTTCACCAGCATCATCCAGAAAGGCACTGACCCCGCTGCCATAGCCGCTGGCGCCGGCAGCCAGCGTCGGCATGGAGGCAACCAATGTTAGAGGAAACACAACAGCAAGAACCAGTGAGCGCAACCACTGACTAAAAGGGATCATTGAAAGATTCACACGCGGGTTTCCTGTTGTATCCATTGAATATAGGCGGGTTCGCCACCATCTAAATGGACATAGGTGATTTCGGGAAGTTCGTAAGGGTGCATTACGCGAATGGCGGTTTCAATTTCGGCATAACGACTCAGCGTCGATTTGATATGCAAGGCAACCTCGGTCGCCCTTTCGATTTTGCCCTGCCAATGATAGATTGAAGTGTTGGTAGGCATGATGTTCACACAGGCCGCCAGACCATGTCCGACCAGATGTTCGGCCATTCGATCCGCACTGTCTTGGTCCGGCAGATGCGTCATGACCAGAATAGCCACTGTTGAATTCATTGTCATTTTTTAGGTGATTGTTTCATGCATGTACTTTTATTCCTGTTGATTTTACTCGCTTTCCCGGTGCTGGAGATATGGATACTGATTGAGCTGGCCGATAACTACGGCTGGACGCTGCTAGGCTATCTGGTTGTCATGACGGTGCTTGGATGGCGTCTGATCCAGGACGAGAAACAGCTGGTCTTCAGCCGCGTCACCCAGCCTCTCGCAGCCGGCGGTACACCAGCCAAGGTGCTATTCGGCAGCGCCAAGAACATTATCGCCGGCATCCTGCTGATCATTCCGGGCGTGGTCAGTGACGCTTTTGCCGTCCTGCTCCTGCTGATCCCCTCCCCCAAACCGCTCAACTTCGAGCAAACGCAGGATGCGTCGGATTTTGAATACGAAGCGAGCTATGAATACAAACGTGAATACGAGCGTAAGGCTGGACAAAACACCAGTTCGGACGTCATCGAGGGCGAATACAAACGCGAAGATTAAGTCGCTGTGCTAAACTCTTGGCCTTTTCCACTCATCAATTCAAGTACTTGTTAGATTTAGGAATTCCAGCATGCCCCTTCAAGTCACCCTGCAACCCAGCGGCCATTCTTTTGCGGTAGCCGACAACGAAACCGTACTCACCGCCGCCATTGAAGCCGGCTACAACCTGCCATACGGCTGCCGCAACGGCGCTTGCGGTGCCTGCAAAGGCCAGATCATCAAGGGTGAAGTGGATTATGGGGAATACCAGGCCAGCGCACTCAGCGATGCGGAGAAACAGGCAGGTCAGGCACTGCTTTGCTGCGCCACGCCACTGGATGACCTGATCATCGAATGCCGTGAGGTCAGCGCAATCAACGGCATCAAACCCCGCATCCTGCCGGCCCGTGTCGAGAAAATGCAGAAACTCTCACATGACGTCATGGCGCTCTATCTGAAATTACCCAGCAACGAGCGCATGCAGTTCATGGCCGGACAATATATCGAATTCCTGCTGAAAGACGGCAAACGCCGCGCCTTCTCGCTGGCCAACGCGCCGCACCATGACGAGTTGCTGGAACTACACCTGCGTCTGGTACCCGGCGGCCAGTTCACGCAGTATGTGTTCAGTGAAATGCACGAAAAATCCATCTTGCGGCTGGAAGGACCTTTTGGCAGTTTCTACCTGCGTGAAGACTCCAGGCGACCGCTGATCTTCGTCGCCGGCGGCACCGGCTTCGCCCCGATCAAGGGCATCATCGAACATGCGATCCACCACAAGGACCAGCGTCCTATCCATCTCTACTGGGGCGCACGCACGCTGGAAGACCTGTACATGAACGAACTGCCGATGCAGTGGCAGGCCGAGCATCCTCAGATCAAGTACACCCCGGTGCTGTCCGAGCCCTTACCCGAAGACAATTGGCAAGGTCGTACAGGACTGGTGCATGTGGCGGTCATGGAAGACTTTGACAATTTGAGCGGCTATCAGGTTTACTGCTGCGGCGCACCGCAAATGGTAGACATCGCGCACTTGGCGTTTCAGGCACATGGCCTGCCGGCCGAGGAATTCTTCTCCGATGCCTTTACCTACGCCAACCCGCTGCCAAAAGTTGCCGGCTAAGCCTGCTGCGCGAGCTGTGCACTAAGCCGATAATGCTGCTCTGCACGCTGATGCTCACCGCGAGTTTCCAGCATGCTGGCCAGCATGAAGTGCGCTTGGGCGCTAGGCCTGACGCTGATACTGGCTTCCAGATAACTTTCTGCCTTGCCCCACAAGCGCTGTCGTATACACATCCGGCCTAATGCCAGCAACAGATTGGCATCGCCTTCGTGTTGAGTCAGCCAGTATTCCGCCTGCTGCAACTGCTTGATCGGGTCATGGCTCTCGCAATCCCCCAGCAAACCGACCAGGTCACTGTCCCAGTTCTTGGTTAGGCTCATTTCCAGCACCTTGCCCGCCTGATTGCCGTCACCTGCCGTGATAAAGGCCTGCGCTGCCGCTTCTGCGATTCGCGAATTAAGTTGCTCTTCCATCGCCAGTTTTTTCCAGTAGGCCTGCAGCTTCTTCAGGTCGCTGGCATTATGCCGCAACATCTGCAGATGCGCCTGCTGCCGGTACTGCTTGATCTTCCACAACTCCAGAACATTCTCTTTTTCCAGATTTTGCAGCAAGCTCAACACTTGTTCCCAGTTGCCCAGATGCAGCTGCACTTTCAGTTGCAGATGCATCGCCGGTACATATTTCGGCTCCAGACGATCCAGATGCTGTAACACCTGCAATGCCTGACCATACTGTTTGTCATCCAGCAGCAGTTCGGCCTGGGTCAGCAATCTGCCGGTTCTGGCCTCCGGCGCCAGGCGCTCGGCTTCCGCCAGATAGAAGTCACGCTGCGATTTGCGCTTGGCCTTGTGTGCGGCACGCGCCGCCACCAGCGCACTCAAGCCGGCATCCTCGCCCAGATCCAGCGCCTTCGCCGCGCTTTTTTCCGCCAGCGTGTAACGGCCATCTACCAGCGCATGCAAGGCTTCCACCAGTGCCGCACGACCTTCCCGCTGGCGCCGTCTTTCCTTGTACTCCTTGACGCTTGCAGGCAGTTGACGCGCGTAATTGAGCATGCGCAACAGCAGATGCAATGAAAAAAAGGACAGAACAATCAGAAGGATCAGCAGATTGAACGACAGTTCCAGGCGGTACGGTGGCCTGACAATTAACACATAGCCTTCGTTATTGCTGGCAAACAGCGACAAACCAATCGCCACCAGCAGAATCAGCAGAAACCACAACAGCCAGCGCATCAGGGTTGTTGCTCCCTCACCGGGGCGGCTTTTTCCGCCGGCTTGCTGCGTTCCAGCGTCAACTTGTATTTGTTGACCAAGGTCAACGACTCATTGATATCCGGGACTTCAATGACGATATTGTCGGCGGAAAGCTGACGGATAGTCGACAGCATGATCTTGCTCGCACTCTCGCGCATATCGAAATGCTCCAGCAGCCATTTTTCCGCCGCCCGCAGATCGGCGCGATAACTGACTTCATCATGACGCAGCAGGGCGATACGGGCGCTGAGCAACCGCAGCTTGATGTTTTCGCGCAGGAAATAATTCTGTTCCGGCGCCAGCAACGGCGGTTCCGGGCGGTCTATGCGCTCCAGCCGGATGACCTGCTTGATGTCCTGCCAGACCTCATATGCCAGCTTCTGCCATGAGTTGGCCTGCCAGTCCGGCGCCTGTTGCGATTGCGGTTGCGGATGACGGTCGCTGACCAGCGGTAGCTCGTCAACGGATTCAGCCAGATTCTCCAACCGCGTGCTCATGCCTGCTACATCCACCAGTGGCAGGCTTTGCAGACGCTGGATATCCAGCGCCAGCGCCTTGCGCAACTGGATCACCTGCGGCGCTTCAATCTGCTGTAAACGGCTTTCTGCCGTCTGCAGCGCAAGCAGGGCCGGTTTGATATTGCCCGCCAGTTGCAACTGCTGATTGGCAACCGTCATCAGCTGCTCCACTTCGGCGATCAGCCGTTCTTCTCGGGTATTGGCCAGCTCGTAATAAAGGGTTTGCAAGGCTTCCTGCTGATTGCGCGATTCAGCCAGCCGCTGTTCCAGCATGGCAATGCGGGCAGAGGCTTCGACACTGCGCTCATCGGCCAATTTTGAAACTGTAAGCGACTGTTGATTTGTCAGATTATATTGCTCCAGCCGCATAGTGAGCACTTGCTCAAGCTGGGTAAAACGGTGGCGAGTGTTAAGCCAGTGCCAGGACAATGCCAGCAGCGCGATGATGACCAGGACCAACGCACTACTGGCAGCGAAAGAAGAGCCTGAACTAGCGGTTTTCGCGACTTCCGTGTCGGTAACAGGCTGGACGATAGCCCCAGCGGCGGATGTATTTTCCCTTGAACTATTTTTTTCGGTGCTCATGTCGAGTGGTTTAAGGCCCTTATCAAACATTGGAGCATGGCAGCATCTCCCGGTGCATCCGCCACATGTACATTCAAGTCATGACGCGCAGCCTCCTCGGCGATACGCGCATGATTGACGCAAATACTGGTATTTCTCAACCACGAATTCACCGGCGGTTTCTGCAAATCATCCCCGGCCAGATCCAGCAGATGACGCATGGCTTCGGAACTGGTGACGACCAGCGCATCCAGTGCTTTATTCTGCCACAGTGTCTGCAAAAGCCCAGCATCCGTTTGTGGATTAACCCGTTGATAGCATTCGGCAAATGTGACGGATGCCCCTCTTGCCGTCAAAGTTTGCGCCAGCACCTCACGACCGCCGACCCCACGCACAATCATGCAACGCTTGCCCGCTACCGCCTGCATCTGCGGCAATGCCAGCAAGGCTTCACTGTCGAAACGGTCGACCGGTGTCAGCACCTGCTGCACACCAAATTGGCCGAGTTCCGCCGCTGTCACCGGGCCAATGGCAGCAAATTGCAGCCGCTGCGGCAAAGCACCCTGCTTCAGCAGGCGCGACATGCCATATTGCACAGCATTCGAGCTGATGAAAATCAGCCAGTCATACTGTGCCAGATCGGCGATGACAGCATCAAACGTAGTGTAATCCTGCAATGGCGCAATGGCGATCAACGGAAACAGCACGGCCTTGCCGCCTTCAGCCGCTATCAGGGATTGCAGCTTTTCTGCCTGGCCGAGCGGCCGGGTAATCACCACATGCCGGCCGGAAAGCGCGGGCTTGTTCATGCCATTGCCATCAGCTGGCAAGTGCCGCCAGCAAGCGGTCGGCACCGCGGGCAACCAGCTTCTGCGCCAGTTGCTGACCGAGCGCCTCTGGATCTTGTGCGCTACCCACCAGCGTCTCGCGCAGCATTTCGCGTCCATCGACACTGGCAACAAAACCCTTGATATGAATCTCGTCACCCTGTTTCTCGGCATAAGCGCCCAGCGGTACCGTACAGCTACCCGCCAGCGCGCGGCTCATGCCGCGCTCCGCTTCGACACAACTGGCGGTTTCCGCGTGATTCAGCGGCGCCAACACCGCAATCAGATCGGTTCTTGCCGCATTGATCTCTATGCCCAAAGCGCCCTGACCTACGGCCGGGATGCTGTCCACGGTATCGATCAGGTCGGCAATGCGCGTTTCCAGTCCCAGCCGTTTCAAACCGGCGGCGGCGAGAATGATGGCCGCATACTGCCCTTCATCCAGCTTGCGCAAACGGGTCTGCAAATT
>JAEWTK010000253.1 GCA_023459535.1 Pseudomonadota bacterium | reverse complement strand
ATCGCGCAGCAGTGCGCCGCCACCGGTCAGTACCATGCCCTTTTCGGCAATATCCGCACCGAGTTCCGGTGGAGTCTGTTCCAGTGCCGATTTCACGGCGCCGACGATGGCGTTCAGCGGTTCGGTCAGCGCTTCGAGAATCTCGTTGCTGGAAATCGTGAACTTGCGCGGCAGACCTTCGGCCAGGTTGCGGCCGGTGACTTCCATTTCCAGCACTTCGGAGCCGGGGAAAGCGGAGCCGATTTTTTTCTTGATCAGCTCGGCGGTTGGTTCGGAGATCTGCATGCCGTAGTTGCGGCGGATGTAGTCGATGATGGCCTGGTCGAACTTGTCGCCACCAACGCGTTCGGATTTGGCGTAAACGATACCGCCCAGCGAGATGACACCAACCTCGGTGGTACCACCACCAATATCAACCACCATGGAACCGGTTGCGTCAGCGACCGGCATGTCAGCACCGATGGCGGCGGCCATCGGCTCCTCGATCAGGTAAACCTGTCTGGCACCGGCGCCGATGGCAGATTCGCGAATCGCCCGGCGTTCAACCTGAGTGGAACCGACCGGCACGCAGATAATGATGCGCGGGTTGGGTGAAAATAGGCGGGACTCATGAATGCGGCGGATGAAGTATTTCAGCATCTGCTCGGTGACGGTGAAATCGGCGATGACGCCATCCTTCATCGGGCGGATAGCGGTGATGTTGGACGGTGCGCGCCCCAGCATGCGCTTTGCTTCCAGGCCGACGGCGAGGATGGTCTTCTTGCCGGCCGGTCCGCCTTCCTGACGGATGGCAACGACTGAAGGTTCGTCCAGAACCACGCCCTTGCCACGTACGTAAATCAGGGTATTCGCTGTGCCAAGGTCGATGGCCAGATCGTTTGAAAAGTAGCTGTTTAAAATGCCGAACATTATGTTGTATCCCGTGCCTGCGATTGGTAGCTTTTATTCTGCGCTTTAGTATAAACAAGTCTGATGCTTAAGAAGCGCAACAAATCGGGCTATAATACCCGATATCGTATTGAAAATTAAGATTCAAATGAAATTACCAATGGAATCAGGAATGAAACTATTCAGCGGGGTGCAGTCATGTCATTAAGCACCACCGATGTTAAGCGTATCGCACATCTGGCGCGTATCGAAATCAGCGATGCGGAAGCCGAGGAAACACTGCAGAAATTGTCAGGCATTCTGGAACTGATCGAACAGATGCAGGCCGTCGATACTACAGGTATTACGCCCATGTCGCATTCGCAGGATGTGACCCAGCGCCTGCGCGAGGATGTCGTTACCAAATCCAACCAGCGTGAAGAATTCCAGAAAATCGCGCCAGCCACCGAGAATGGTCTGTATCTCGTTCCCAAAGTCATCGAATAGTCCCTGAATCATGATCAACAGTAGCCTTAAACAGCTGGGGGCAATGCTTGCCAGCAAACAGATTTCCAGTGTCGAGATGACGCAAGCGTTCCTTGATCGCATCGCGCAACACAATGCCGAACTCAATGCCTATATCACGGTGGATGTCGAAAAGTCGCTGGCGCAGGCTGCGGCAGCAGATCAGCGTATCGCGCAGGGCACCGCCGAGCCGTTGACCGGTATTCCCATCGCACAAAAGGATATTTTCGTCGCCAAGGGCTGGAAAACCACCTGTGGCTCGCGCATGCTGGAAAACTTCATCGGTCCTTACGACGCTGGCGTGATCGAACGTTTCGATGCGGCCGGTGCGGTCAATCTGGGCAAGACCAATATGGATGAGTTCGCCATGGGTTCGTCTAACGAGACTTCTTATTTTGGTGGCGTCAAAAATCCCTGGGACCGAAGTCGTGTGCCCGGCGGCAGTTCCGGCGGTAGCGCGGCTGCGGTCGCTGCGCGTTTGTGTGCAGCGGCAACCGGCACCGATACCGGCGGCTCCATCCGCCAACCGGCTTCGCTCTGCGGTTTCTCAGGGCTGAAGCCGACCTACGGCCTGGTTTCCCGTTATGGCATGATCGCCTTCGCTTCGTCGCTGGATCAGGCCGGTCCGATGGCCAAGTCATGTGAGGATATGGCGCTGATGATGAACGTCATGACCGGTTTCGACGAGCGTGACTCCACCAGCCTGCAGCGCGACAAGGAAGACTACACCCGAGGTCTGACAAAGTTTGAAAGCAGTGACCGGCCGCTGGCCGGCCTGAAAGTCGGCCTGCCCCGCGAGTTTTTCGCCGAAGGTCTGGATGCGACCGTTGCCAAGGTCGTGCAGGAGGCGATCGAGCAATACCGCAAGCTGGGCGCGGAGATCATTGATATCAGCCTGCCCAACACCAAGCTGTCGATCCCGGTCTATTACGTGCTGGCGCCTGCCGAGGCTTCCAGTAATCTGTCGCGCTACGACGGCGTGCGCTATGGTCACCGTGCGGCGCAGTACACCGATCTGATGGATATGTATTGCAAGACCCGCGCCGAAGGCTTTGGTGCTGAAGTGAAGCGTCGTATTCTGATCGGCACCTATGTGTTGAGCGCGGGCTATTATGATGCTTACTATCTCAAGGCCCAGCAGATCCGCCGCCTGATTGCGCAGGATTTTGAGCAGGCTTTCAAGCAGTGCGACATCATCCTGGGTCCAACGGCGCCCGGTACTGCCTTCCGTGCCGGCGAGAAAACCAATGACCCGGTTGCCATGTATCTGGAAGATCTCTACACCATTGCGGTTAACCTGGCAGGTTTGCCCGGCATGAGCATTCCGGCCGGATTCGCCAGTGTCGACGGCAAGGAACTGCCGGTCGGTCTGCAGGTGATCGGCAATTATTTTGATGAAGCGCGCATGCTGAATGCCGGCCATGCCTATCAACAAGTGACGGATTGGCATACCCGCATGCCAGAAGGAATCTAGGGTCTATCTCCCGGATAAACGAAAGATGCGTTTGAACAAAAACTGGATGGATGCAAGGCGTGTCACGCGGCGAATGGTTATTCCATTCGCAAGTGGCGAAACGCAGCAGACACCATTTTTTGTTCAAACCCTTCGGGCAGCCCATGCATTGCGCGCATGGCGTTGTTGCTTATTGCTCATTTGGAATAACCAAATTTCGCAAATCTCGCCTAGCCCTGCGCGCAATGCATGGGCTGCGCACATTCGTTTATTCGGGAGATAGACCCTCATGGAATGGGAAGTCGTCATCGGGCTGGAAACGCATACCCAGCTCAGAACCAAATCGAAGATTTTTTCCGGTGCGTCGACCACTTACGGCGCTGAGCCAAACACTCAGGCATGCGAAGTGAGTATCGCCTTGCCCGGCGTCCTGCCGGTGCTGAACAAGGAGGCGGTCAAGTGTGCGATCAAGTTCGGCCTGGCGGTGAATGCCGAGATTGCGCCGCGCTCGGTATTTGCACGCAAGAATTACTTTTACCCCGACCTGCCCAAGGGCTATCAGATCAGTCAGTACGAACTGCCGGTGGTCGGCAAGGGCTCACTGACCATACAGGTGGGCGACACTGAAAAGACCATCCGCATTACCCGTGCGCATCTGGAGGAAGATGCCGGCAAGTCGGTACACGGTGCCCAGGAAGGCATGTCCGGTATCGATTTGAATCGTGCCGGCACCCCGTTGCTGGAGATTGTCACCGAACCGGACATGCGCTCGGCAGCCGAGGCGGTGGCTTATGCCAAGAAGCTGCACGAACTGGTGCAGTGGATCGGCATCTGCGACGGCAACATGCAGGAAGGCAGTTTCCGTTGCGACGTCAATGTATCGGTCAGGCCCAAAGGCTCGGACAAGCTGGGTACGCGCCGCGAGATCAAGAACTTGAACTCGTTCAAGTTCATGCAGCAGGCGATCGAGTATGAGACCCGATGGCAGATCGAGACGCTGGAAGATGGCGGCAAGATCGAGCAAGCCACCGTGCTGTTCAACCCGGATACCGGCGAGACCCGTTCCATGCGCAGCAAGGAAGAGGCGAACGACTACCGCTACTTCCCTGATCCTGACCTGTTGCCGCTCGAGATCACCGAGGCCGACAAGGCGGCTGTTCTGGCCGAGATGCCGGAATTGCCGCAGGCCATGGTGGCACGCTTTGTCAGTGAGTACAAACTGTCAGCCTATGATGCCGATACCTTGACCTCCTCCAGGGCGATTGCCGATTATTTCGAAGCCACCGTCAAGGCTTTCGGTGGCGAGCCCAAGCTGGCTGCCAACTGGGTCATGGGCAGTGTGGCCGCCAAATTGAATGAGGAAGACAAGGATATCAGCGTTTCACCCGTTTCCTCGGCACAATTGGCCGGCTTGCTGAAGCGTATCGCCGATAACACCATCTCCAACAAGATCGCGCGTGAAGTGTTCGATGCCATGTGGGCGGGCGAGGGCGAGGCAGATGTCATCATCGAGAAAAAGGGACTGAAGCAGGTCACGGATTCCGGTGCCATCGAAGCCATCATCGATGAGGTGCTGGCAGCTAATGCGGCCATGGTGGAAGAGTTCAAGGCGGGCAAGGAAAAAGCCTTCAATGCGCTGGTTGGTCAATGCATGAAGGCCAGCAAGGGCAAAGCCAACCCGGCGCAGGTCAATGAGGTGTTGAAGAAGAAACTGGGTTGAAAAGCATGTGAACCCGGTCCTGAGTGGCAGGAATCTGGCTAGTTTTGCGCCTTGATTTCAATGAAGCGCTGTTTGTCTTCCTTGAAACGTGTGCGGGTGATTTCCATGTTGTTTTTGCGTGCGTCGATTTGCTGATCGATTCTGCTGATTTCAGACTCGATCTCGGTGATTTCAGTGCTCAGGTCCTCCGGCACCGGTTTCTGCCGGTTTCTGAAGGATTCTGCGCTCTTTTGGCTGTTTTCAAGCCTTTTTATGGCCCCGATGCGGCGCTGCTCAAGTGACTGGATCGCCGCCTCGTCCATTTGCAAATGGCGGTCGCGGGCCAGATCGATTTCATCTTCGGTGGTATACGAGGCACGCAGGGCGCGATCGCGTCGCTGCTGTTCGAGCAGGGCTTCGTCGGCTGCTTCATGCTGGCGGTTGATCTGATTGCGGCGGATGACGACGCCCTGATTGTTCAATACTGCGTTGTCGCGGTGGACGTCCTTGGCCGGCATCTTGTCGCCGTAATGGGTCACGCCTTTGTCATCAACCCATTTGTGTATCTTGCCGCCACCATCAGCGTGCGCGACCGTACCGATCAGCAAGCTGATGAGCATGGCCTGTGACAGCTTGAAGGTGGTAATACACAAAGCCTGCATGACTTCCCCGGAATTGATGGTTAGGCGCTGCTGCCATACTGCTTGCGATAATTCTCGATGGCAAGAAGATTTTGCGCCATATCTGGTTGATTCTGCAAGTATTTGATGAGGCCGTCGAGGTTGGCGATGCTGCAGACGGGTAATTTGTTCTGTCGCTCGACTTCCTGCACGGCGGATAACTCGCCCAGACCCTTTTCCTGACGGTCGATGGCGATGGCGACACCGGCGGGGATGGCGCCGGCTGCAGTGATGATGTCGACCGACTCGCGTACCGAGGTGCCGGCGGAGATGACGTCGTCGACAATCAGCACGCGCCCTCGCAATGGCGCACCGACGACCGTGCCGCCTTCGCCGTGGTCCTTGGCTTCCTTGCGGTTATAGGCATAGGGTAGGTTGTGCCCCTGCCGCGCCAGAGCAATGGCGATGCTGGCAGCCAGCGTGATGCCCTTGTAGGCCGGTCCGAACAGCATGTCAAACTGGATGCCGGATTTGAGGATGGCGGCCGCATAGAACTCGCCGAGTTTCATCAGGCTTTCGCCGTCATTGAACAGGCCGGCATTAAAGAAATAAGGGCTCAGGCGACCGGCTTTGGTTTTGAATTCGCCGAAGCGCAAGACCTGTTTGTCGATGGCAAAACGGATAAAATCCTGGGTGGTGTCTGTCATTGTGGGTAAGAATCAATAAAAAAAGGAAATAGGCATGATGCGAATTATATCTGTAAACCTCAACGGCATACGGTCGGCCAGGACCAAGGGGTTTTATGACTGGCTGGCAAAGCAGGACGCCGACGTCGTCTGCATGCAGGAAATCAAGGCGCAGGCGACCGACATGACGCGCGAGATGCTGCAGCCGGACGGCTTTTACGGTTATTTTCATTATGCTGAAAAAAAGGGTTATAGCGGTGTTGGCATCTATAGCAAAAAGCAGCCGGACGCCATCATTGAAGGACTTGGTCTCGCCGACATCGATAGCGAAGGCCGTTATATCGAAGCCAGGTTCGGCAATCTGTCCGTGGTCTCGCTTTATCTGCCTTCCGGCTCCAGCGGCGAGGAGCGTCAGGCCTTCAAATTCAGTGTCATGGAACGCTTCATGCCTTATCTGGAATCGCTGAGAGCTTCTGGTCGCGACGTGATTGTCTGTGGTGACTGGAACATCGCCCACCAGGAAATCGATTTGAAAAACTGGAAAGGTAACCGCAAGAACTCAGGTTTCCTGCCGGAAGAACGCGCATGGATGAGTGACCTGCTCGGCCGCGTCGGTTGGGTGGATGTTTATCGCAAACTGCATCCGGATGCAACGGATGCCTGTTATACGTGGTGGAGTAACCGTGGTCAGGCCTGGGCGAAGAACGTCGGCTGGCGTATCGATTATCAGATCGCTACCCCCGGCAT
>JAEWTK010000252.1 GCA_023459535.1 Pseudomonadota bacterium | reverse complement strand
GCGCCGTGCTTGGTGCGGGTGAACACCAGCACTTGTTTCCAGTCATGGTGTTTGATCAAATGGCTCATGAGGTCGCGCTTGTGGCTCTGGTTGACCAGATGTACGGTCTGCTCGACCAGTTCCGAGGCGGTGTTGCGCCGTGCCACTTCGACGAAGCCTGGATTGTTCAGCAGGCCATCGGCCAGTTCCTTGATCTCGTCCGAGAAGGTGGCCGAGAACAGCAGGTTCTGGCGCTGTTTCGGCAGCAAGGCCAGGATCTTCTTGATATCGCGGATAAAACCCATGTCCAGCATGCGGTCGGCTTCATCCAGCACCAGGATCTCGATCGCTGACAGGTCAACGGTCTTTTGCCCGACGTGGTCGAGCAGGCGGCCCGGCGTGGCCACCAGAATGTCCAGCGGTTTTTTCAGACGCGTGATTTGCGGGTTGATATTGACGCCGCCGAACATGACCATGGATTTCAGCGGCAGATATTTGCCATAGGTTTGTACCGACTCTTCAACCTGGGCAGCCAGTTCGCGTGTAGGCGTCAGGATCAGGCAGCGCGGTTGGCCGGCTTTGTTGGCTGTGGGTTTGTTGTGCAGCAGATGTAGCAAAGGCAGGGTGAAACCGGCGGTTTTTCCGGTGCCGGTCTGTGCGCCCGCCAGCAGGTCACCACCGCTCAGTACTTGCGGAATGGCCTTGGCCTGGATCGGGGTGGGGGTGGTGTAACCAGCGTCATTGATGGCACGCATGATCGGCTCAGCCAGGTTCAAGCTGGCAAAAGTAACTTCTGTAGACAATGTGTAAACTCCCAAGGGGTTTTATAAGCCAGCCTTATGCTTAGCAAGCAAAACCAATCGAGGCAAACGAATAAGGGATCTGTATGACCGGATAATGGATCGAAAGATCGGGTAAGAAAAAATGACCGCTACGCTGATTGGTATGGCGCAGGGAATCTGCATTATACGGAGATTGGCAGCTAAAGCCACAACAACCGCATTTAATTCGCTTTTGCCATGATGGAAAACGATTTGTGTAACGATTATTTACAATTCAGTTGGAGACTGAAATATTTTAATTACATCATTACCTTAGAATGGCTTTCAATTGTTCATCTCCCCTTGTAACAATTTATACGCTTCTCCAAGCGAACCCCTCAAACCGCCCGCCTGGGCGGTTTCTTTTTTTCAGCACCTGTATTGTCAATAATCGTTTTTAGTCTCGCTTACTTTTCATCATTATTAGCCATCCAGGCAAACAGGGAGGAGCGCATGGCTTCTTCTACCGACATGTTGATCGGTTGCAGCCATTCTCTTGGTACGAAGATGGTGTAGCCGCCAATCATATACCCCATTGGCAGATAGACTGCCACGCGGTCGCCATGCAAGAAGCCTTCAGGCAGCCCGGCAAGGCTTTGACGTGTGACCAGGCCAACTATTTCCATATCCTGTCCCGGAATGCGGACGGTAACTACCTGTTGTGACGGGCCTTTTTTGTTGGGGGCGAAATATTCGGCAAAATTCTTCAGTGAGGAATACACGCTTTTGATGACCGGCAGGCTGGTGAAGGGTATTTCCAGCAATGAGAGCAGCTTGAGTGCTCGTTCATGGGAGATGATGAAGCCCAGCAGTACGATGCCGCCTATGCCGAGTAAGAGGCCGAGGCCTGGAATATAGAAGTCGCCGATGATAGGGCGTACCCACCACATGGCAAAACCTTCCATCCAGCTCAGAAATACATAGAGCAGGTAGATGGTCAAGCCCAGGGGAAGGGCGGCCAGTAGTCCGCGGAAAAAATATTGGTAGATCAGTTTCATTAACAACAGACTCCAGATGGGCGGCAATCGCCGCCAGTTTCCAATTTATCCCTGATTCGTTCGATATTGAACGAAATCTTCATGACGGGTTCGTGATTTTCTCGGCCGCATTCAATTGCTGCAGTTCGCTTTCCGTCAGCCAACGCCATTCGCCCGCAGCCAAGTCTGCCGGTAGCGCCAGTGCGCCGACGCGTATCCGCTTGAGGGCTTCGACGCGGTTGCTGATTGCTGCCAGCATGCGTTTCACCTGGTGATACTTGCCTTCCGCCAGCGTCAGATGAATGACCTTTTCGCTGACCTGATTGCAGGCCAGCGCAGCGATCGGGGCCGATTCATCGACCAGCTGTACGCCATCCAGCAGGGCCTTGATCTGGACTGCGTCAATCGCGTGCTTGGCAGTGACTTCGTAGACCTTGGGCACTTTCCATTTAGGAGAGCTCATGCGGTGGATGAACTGGCCATCGTCCGATAGCAGGATCAGACCGGTCGTGTCTTCATCCAGCCGGCCTATGCATTGTACTCCGCGCGAAATCAGTGGATGGGGCAAGAGGCTGTAAATGGTCGGATGATGCTGGGTCTTGTGCGAGCATTCGTAGTTCGCCGGCTTGTTCAACATCAGATACGCACGTTCGTGGTATTGCCAGGGCTCCCCGCGTACGGAAAAGTTCAGATTCTGCACATCGAGTTCGACGAACCGATCGTCGCAGGC
>JAEWTK010000251.1 GCA_023459535.1 Pseudomonadota bacterium | reverse complement strand
GGATGAGGCCTACAAGTCGATTGAATGGCCCATCATGATTCTGATTTTCGGCATGATCGCCATCAGTATCGCCATGCGCGATTCCGGGCTGGCCGGCATGATGGCCAATGGTTTGGTGACTGTCGGTGGTGATATCTCGCCCTGGATGATGCTGGCGCTGGTCGTGTTGCTGACGTCGATTGCTACCGAATTCATCAGCAATAATGCAGTTGCCGTCCTGTTCACGCCGGTGGTGATCGGTGTGGCCCATCAACTCGGCGTCGATCCGAGGCCGTTCGTGGTAGGCGTCATGTTTGCCGCCAGCGCCAGTTTTGCCACACCTATTGGTTATCAGACCAATACCCTGGTTTATAGCGCGGGCAATTATCGTTTTTCCGATTTCGCGCTTCTGGGTATCCCGATGAATTTGATCGTGGTGGTGGTGATATCCCTGTTGATTCCGTTGTTCTGGCCATTGATGCCAGCCTAGTAAGGCTGGGCTGGTATCCGGCAGACGGTCAGGACTTTTCAGCGATTTCCACACGCAGCGTGCGCTGCGTTGATATCACTTCCAGCAACCGGTCGATGTTCGGATGTTTCTCCGGATTGTTCTCTGCATCCTCGGTGTGCTCGGCGTATATCTTCAAACCTTCCTTGGCCGCTGCCACGTCGATGGCGCCATGCTTTTTCCACAAGTGGTGATAGACCCTTACCGAGCCTGCACTGCCAGGCTTGTTCTCGATCTTGCCGGCTTTGCTGCCGTCAGGATTGAACAGGGTGATGGTCTGGATATGATCTGCACTTTCCAGGGTCGGCAGGATGTCGGTAAATCTCTTCATTGCTGTGTCTCGTAGAATTTGGATGGTTAAAGATAATAAGTTGAACTAGTCATGGTTTTTGCAGCTGCCTGCATGGCAATTTTGACCGGTTTTGGTAATGCTGCGCCGCCATGCTGTATGGCGGTTTCTGCGTGTTTTACCTCATCAATATGCATCTGCTCGATAATTGCACGGCTTTTGTCATCCTTGGGTGGCAGTTTCTGCAGATGGCTTTCCAGATGCTTGCCAACCTGGCGTTCGGTTTCTGCCAGGAATCCAAGATTCAGACGGTCGCCTATGGCGCCGGCCGCTGCGCCCAGCAGGAATGAACTGCCATAGAGTAGCGGGTTGAGCAGGCTGGTGCGGCCACCCAGTTCCTTGATGCGTTTTTCGCACCAGGCCAGATGTTCGGTTTCTTCGCGGGCTGCCTGTTGTAATGCCTTGACCGTATCCGCGTTGCGGGCGGTGAGTGATTGCCCGCTGTAGAGCGCCTGTGCGCATACCTCGCCACAGTGGTTCACGCGCATGAGAGCGGCGGCATGCTTTTTCTCGCTATCGGTGAGTGCTTGCTCCGCAACGTCCTGATCGGGGTACGGTCGTCTGCTGTGGGCTTCTGCCATCAATGTGCGCAGGCCCTTGTCAAATTCAACAATTAATCTGTCCAGCATGGGTTCCCTCCAATTAATTGCACTTTACGTGGCATGTCAGTGTGACACGCTCTGGTCAGCCTGTATCACTCGGAATGGCCGCATTGTTGCACAAGTCCGGGAATTTTTCCCGCAAAAAAGCCGCCGTTAATGTTAGCGGCGGCTTGAATGCGTTAAGCCTGAATTATTTCTTGCTGAGAATCTGCAAACCCTTCAGCAGATTGAGTGCCTGCTTCAGCTGGTAATCGTTCTCGGAGCCGAACTCTGCCGGCGGAGTGGCTTCGCCGTCTGCAGGGGCCGGAATCACTTTTACCGGATCAGCGCTGGTTTCCGGTTTCTTGCTCGGCGTCTCTTCTTCGCCATTCGGATTGGCCAGGTGACGGGTCAAGTCGGCTTCGCGCAAACCGTTGCCGAGATTCGCCGTATTGATCTGCGCTTCCTCGACAACGACATCAGGTTCGATGCCCTTGGCCTGGATCGAACGTCCTTCCGGTGTGTAATAGCGCGCGGTCGTCAGCTTGATTGCAGTACCGTTGTTCATCGGCAGGATGGTTTGTACCGAACCCTTGCCGAAAGTCTGGGTGCCCATGACCACGGCACGTTTGTGATCCTGTAGTGCGCCGGCGACGATTTCCGAAGCGGAAGCCGAACCACCATTGACCAGCACGACCATGGGCACGGTCTTGAATTCTGCCGGCAGATCGCGCAGATAGTCGGCTCGTGCGCCGCCGCGTACATAATGATCCGGATTGGCAGTCAGGCGCATTTTGGCGTCCTCGGCGCGACCTTCCGTATAGACGACCAAGTCACCCTTCGGCAGGAAGGCCGCGGAAACACCTACCGCGCCATTCAGCAGGCCGCCCGGATTGTTGCGCATATCCAGTACCAAGCCTTTGAGTGGTGCCTTGTTCTCCTCGCTCAGGGTTTTTAATGCCTTGGCCAGATCTTCTCCCGTGTGCTCCTGGAACTGGGTAACGCGCACGAAAGCGTAGCCCGGTTCAACCAGTTTCGGTTTGACACTTTTGGTCTTGATGATGGCACGGACGACTTTGATCTCCATCGGTTTGGCTACCCCCTTGCGCAGGATGGTCAGCACGATGGGGGTGTCGGGTTTTCCGCGCATGCGTTTGACGGCATCATTCAAGGTCATGCCCTTGACTTGGGTTTCATCCAGCTTGATGATGAGGTCGCCACTCTTGATGCCGGCGCGATGGGCCGGGGTGTCTTCAATCGGGGAGACGACCTTGACAAAGCCGTCTTCCATGCCGACTTCGATACCCAGACCGCCGAACTCACCCTGGGTGCCAGCCTGCAGGTCTTTGAAAGCATCAGCATCCAGATAGCTGGAGTGTGGATCCAGTCCGGTCAACATACCGTTGATGGCTTCGCTGATCAGTTTCTTGTCTTCAATGCTGTCGACATAATCATTCTTGATTTTGCCGAACACTTCGGCAAAAGCGCGCAGGTCGTCCAGGGGCAGTTGCGGGGCTGTAGCCTTTTCTGCCAAGGCAGAATAGTTGAGGCTGAGCATCAGGCCCAGTACGGCGCCAATAGCGATCAAGCCGAATTTTTCTAATTTAGTGCGCATGTAGTGCTTTCCCTTGATGGAGTAATATGTCACGTAGACACATCAGTCATGAATAGGTTTTATTTTCCGCTATTTAAAGGTGTCTTGCATAGTCTCTTGTGAGCGTTTTGCCGGATAGTTGAGTTTCCGGCAGCATACAATCGTTTGTCAGATCGAAATTCGAAAGGGTAGTTCATGTCAGGCCATCAGCTTGAGATCGAGTATTGTAAGCAATGTCGCTGGCTTTTGCGCTCGGCGTGGATGGCACAGGAGCTGTTGACTACATTCGAACAGGACCTGGAGCGGGTCAGCCTGGTGCCGGGTAGCGGCGGTGTGTTCGAGATACGGTTGAACAATGAGCTGATTTTTTCCCGCAAGGAGGCGCAACGTTTCCCAGAGGCCAAGGAAATCAAGCAATTGGTAAGGGACAGGATAGACCCTGAGCGATCGCTGGGGCATAGTGACAAAACCGAGTGAGCTGCTGGCTGTCTACTGAATGCGTTGATCAAAAAGGAGAAGACCATGGCTAAAAACCAAAAAGCGGATGCATCGAACAGTACACAGGTAATCAATGCCCTGAACACGATATTGGAAATGGAGCTAGCCGGGGTGGTGCGCTACACCCATTACTCCCTCATGATTTATGGCTATAACCGGATTCCCATCGTTTCCTGGCTGCGTGGCCAGGCAACGGAATCGCTCGATCATGCCAACAAGGCCGGTGAGTTGATCACGCACCTTGGCGGACACCCATCCCTTTCCATCGGCCCGCTGCTGGAAACACACAATCACGATATCGGCGACATACTGCGTGAATCACTTGAACACGAAACGACAGCGCTGAACGCCTACAAGAAATTGCTGAAACTGGTGGAGGGCAATTCCGTGATGCTTGAGGAATATGCGCGTGAAATGATCTACACAGAAGAATTGCATCTGGGTGAAGTGGACAAGATGTTGCGTAAGCCCGGCGACGTGGCGAAGTTCAACAGTTAACCAGAATCAGGAGCGGAAATTTCCGCTCCTGATGAATTCTCAGGGTGATGAAGGCGATCCCACAGCCTTCCTGCAGCGTACCAGCTATGTTGGCTAGCTATGATTGCGTCAATCAATATCCATGATGCGGCGTGCGCCATCAAACCGTTTCGACCAGTAGGCATCATCCATATCCACGATGCGAATTCCTCTGCCCGAACTTGGCGCATGAATGAAGCGATTGTTGCCCAGATAGATGCCGACATGCGAGAAGGCACTTTTCATGGTGTTGTAGAACACCAGATCACCGGGCTGCAATTGATCGGGTGCAATGATGTTGCCTATCTGACTGATGGCACGCGCATTGTGCGGCAATGAAATGTTGGCCGCTTCCCTGAATACATAACGAACGAAGCCGCTGCAATCAAAACCGGTTTCCGGTGAGGTGCCGCCGTATCGATAGCGGATGCCTTTCAGGCTGAGGGCGTTGAGCAGCACTTCCTGCATCGTGCTCTGTCTGTGTGGCTGGATTTCATTTTGTGTTTCGCGCGTGGCGGGTTGAATAGTGTCGAACAGGCCTTTGGCCCAGACCGGGGAAGCAGTCAGTAGAAGCAGAACTGTGAACCATAGTTGGAAAGTTCGCATGATCGGATTCTAGAAGTGAATGCTGGGGCTTGTAAAGTGCGGCCTTGTTCATTTTGTGGACGGCAGGGTTTCAAATGCCGGTGAAAATTGATAGTGTAGAATCTCTATCTGGTGTCGAGCGCGAATGCAGCCTGAGTGAGTTGACCAAAGGATGAGGCCATGACTAATCGTAAGCCTGCGGGCGTGTATCAACTGCAGACAAGTGCGGGTAATCTGGATCGTTGCCAGAGAACATCTGTGTCCCAACGGAAACTTCATCATGAAGCGGAGACCTACGCGGAATATGCAGATCAGTCTTACATGGCTTCGCGCCAGCGGCTCAAGCTGATTGCCGAGGGTTTGCGCGAGCGCATTCTGCAT
>JAEWTK010000250.1 GCA_023459535.1 Pseudomonadota bacterium | reverse complement strand
CGGTCCTTATTTCTATGGCGGTATCGATCGCGATCTGACACTCCTGACGACCAAATTCCCCGGCATGCCGATCATCGGTTTTTACGGCAACGGCGAGATTGCACCGGCCGTCCACGATCATCAGGTCGGCTGTGAGCTGCTGGAGTATTCCGCAGTGCTCGGGCTGTTTTCGCGAGGCTAGACGATGGCATTGTTCAACCCGAGCCGCGATCAGGTGCGGCAGTTCTTCTTCGATGCCTGGGCCAGGTTTCTGGGCAAGCAGCCCTTGAGTGATCTGGAGGCGATTGCCCTCGAAGTCATGCAGATGCATCCGGAGTATCATCATGTGCTGAATGCGCCGGAACGCTATCTCGAGCAGGCCTATTTCCCGGAAATGGGGGAGACCAATCCCTTTCTGCATATGAGTCTGCATCTGTCGATACTGGAGCAGATAGCGATCGACCAGCCGCCGGGAATCAAGGCCGGATATCAGGCCTTGCAGCTCAGAATGCCGGATCAGCACCAGGCGCAGCATGAGCTGATGGATTGCCTGGCTGAAACCCTGTGGCAGGCGCAGCGGACCGGAAGTGCACCTGATGCCGAGTCTTATCTGGCGCTGATTCGGCAGAAAGCGGCGATTGCCTGATTCGCTATGTGTCTTTATTCTAATTAAGCATCGCAGCTCACATCATTCGCCTGTTCCGGAGCCTCTGACAAAAAATGAGCACTCAAACCCCGCACGATTGGCTGAATGAGCATGGTGACTACCTGTATCGGTTCGCGCTCGCCCGATTGAGGGATACCCATCTGGCGGAGGATGCGGTGCAGGAGACCCTGCTGGCGGCTATCCAGAGTCAGACCTATGAAGGCAAGTCAGCACCCAGAACCTGGCTGACCGGTATTCTCAAACACAAGATCATCGATTTGATACGAAAACAGAGCCGCGAAAAGCCAAGCGAGGATTTGTCACAAACCGTGGCGGATGAAGGTGTCGTCGATGAGTTCTTTAATGAAAGCGGGCATTGGGCTGACAGGCCGCAGGCTTGGGCAACGCCGGATGATGAACTGGAACAGAAGCAGTTTCTGCTGATATTGCAGAACTGCATGGACAGGTTGCCGAAAAAACTGTCCCGTCTTTTTCTGATGCGCGATATTTTTGAGGACGATAACCAGGCAATTTGTAAGGAACTGGACATCAGCCCGACCAATGCCTGGGTCATGTTGTATCGGGCTCGCATGGGCTTGAGAAAATGTCTTGAACTGCATTGGCTGGAAAATTGAAAGTGGGCAAATCTAAATAAGGCGAAACCAGATTGAGTGAAACGAATCTACTTGTAGCAGAAGGTGAACGGGTATGTTGACCTGCAAGCAGGCCAGTGAGCTCGTTTCACAGTCACTCGATCGCTCTCTGACGAGAAGCGAGCGATGGTCTTTGAGGTTTCATCTGCTGATCTGTGTCGCATGTGCACGTTTCAACCGGCAGTTGGCTTTGATACAGGCGGTCATGAAACAATGGCTTTCAGATACCGAGCAGAACGAGCATTTGCAGTTGCCTCTGCAAGCAAAGTTACGCATGTCCCAGGTACTTGAGTCTGAAATTGCAGCATCCAGACGAAAGTCGCCGTTGTAGTTGGTTTATCCGGAATTTTCCGGAGTCATTAACTGTTACATCAAGGAGATTCAACATGAAAGTATCCAAATCCACCCTGGCGCTGGTTGTTGGCGGCGCATTTACTGCTTCAATTGCCGCAACTTCCGTCGTGGCCGCTGAAAATCCATTCGCCCTCAAGCCATTGGCTTCTGGCTACATGGTGGCTGAACATCATGGCGAAAAAGGCGCAGAAGGTAAATGCGGCGCAGGCAAATGTGGTTCGGAAATGAAGTCAGAGAAGAAGACTGAAGCGGAAGGCAAGTGCGGCACTGGCAAGTGCGGTTCGGAAATGAAGTCCGAAAAGAAGACTGAAGCGGAAGGCAAGTGCGGCACTGGCAAGTGCGGTGCCGAAAAGAAATAATCATTCCTGAATGATTGAGCCGGGAAACATTCGAGGCGCTGGTCTGGGGCTTAAGCGCGAGCTTATTCCCCAGATTCAGGCTGCTTATGGCGAAAGCCTGATAGCCTCGATTGATTTTCTTGAAATTGCACCGGAAAACTGGATAGCGGCAGGCGGCAAATCAGCTAGGCAGCTTGCATGGTTCGTCGAGCGCTATCCTTTCGTCTGTCATGGTTTGTCGCTTTCCCTCGGTGGCCCGGATCCACTGAATGTGGATTTTCTCAAGCGCGTTAAAACCTTTCTTGATGCACACCATATCCCGCTCTATACCGAGCACCTGAGCTATTGCTCAGATGGCGGTTATCTGTACGATTTGCTGCCCATCCCGTTCACGCAGGAAGCCGTCCGTTACGTATCGGCACGCATCCGGCAGACGCAGGATATTCTTGGGCGCCGCATCGCAGTCGAGAATGCTTCCTTCTATGCGGCAGCCCCCATATCGGAAATGGATGAACTGAGCTTCATCCGCGCCGTGCTGGAGGAGGCGGACTGTGACTTGCATCTCGATATCAACAATATCTATGTCAACAGCGTTAACTTCGGTTACGACCCGCATGAATTCCTGCGCGGCATTCCCGGCGAACGCATCGTTTATGCACATGTTGCCGGGCATGACCAGCCGGCGCCTGACCTGATTATCGACACACACGGCCAGAATGTGATCGACCCGGTTTGGGCTTTGCTGCAGGAAGCCTACGCGCTATTCGGCAGTTTCCCGACCTTGCTGGAACGTGATGCGAATATCCCGCCGCTGCAAGACCTGATGCGTGAAGTTGACATGATTGCCCGCTTGCAGAAGAACAGCCAGGTTCAGGCTAAAGAATCAATTCCTTTGACACAAGCCGCATCGTTGGTGGCCGCTGCAACATGACGGCGCCGACTGATTTACCTGCATTCCAGCAGTATCAATTGCAGTTCACCGGCCACATCCGTGACCCGAAAAACATCGCGAGGCCGGCACGGGTTGCTGCCAACCGTATGCGGGTCTACCGGGAAATCGTCTATAGCAATCTCGAGGCTTCATTGGCAGGGTGTTTTCCGGTGTGCAAGAAGGTGCTGGGTAAACGCCTGTGGCACAAGCTGGTACGGGGGTTTTTTGTCCATCACCAGTCACACAGTCCACTGTTCAGGCAGATTCCTGAGGAATTCCTGGCTTTTCTTGGTCAGGCCATTTCGATTGCCGATCTGCCACCAATGCCCGGCTATTTGAATAATCTTGCTCATTACGAGTGGATCGAGCTGGCCGTTTCGGCGGCAGAGCAGGATAACGATTGGGAGCGCATCAATGCGGATGGCGACCTGCTGGCCGGCACGCCTGTGCTGGCTGCCGCCATGGCATTATTGAGTTACGATTACCCGGTGCAGGCCATTTCGCCACGCTTCAAACCCAGACAGCCACTGCCGCAAGCAGTCAACCTGCTCGTGTTCAGGGATGCGGATGACCAAGTGCGCTTTATCGAGTTGAATGCGCTGACTGCCCGCTTGCTAAGCTTGTTGCAGATGCAGGACTTGACCGGCCGTCAGGCTCTGGAGCTGATCGCAGAGGAAATCAGGCATCCAGATCCTGAAGCCATGATGGAATTCGGCCGGGCAATGCTGGAAGACCTGAGACAGCAAGGCGTGATACTCGGTGTGTTTGACGATTGAGTCATCGGCTTTCGTATTAAATCAACTGAGCAGGTAACCAAGGAAATCGGATGATCTGGCAGGCTTTCAGGGAG
>JAEWTK010000249.1 GCA_023459535.1 Pseudomonadota bacterium | reverse complement strand
CACGGCGCAGTTCCGGTTGCAGGGCGCGACCTTCCGCCTTGGCGCTCAAGTGCAGGGTAGAACCCTTGGTGCACAGCCGCCCGAAATTCGCCGGATGCTGTGGGTCGCCGCGCACACCGGTGATGCGGCTGCCTTCGCTCTCGATGATGACGCCGCAACCGACGCCGCAGTAACAACAGGTGGATTTGGTTTCTTGCATATCGGTCTTTTGCATATCGCTATAAGTCATTAGCCACAGAGAGCACAGCGTGCACAGAGACAAACCCTTTGCAGGGGGCTCCTTGTGGCTGGTTTGTGCGTGCGCTGTCGATTCTGTGGCTGGACATGATCAAATCTCGAGGTATACCGCGCCGTCTTCCACCTTCACGGCGAAACAGGCGGTGTGACCTTCGTCCGGTTCTTCGGCCTGGCCGTCGACCAGGCTGATACGCCAGTTATGCAGCGGGCAGGCGACCTTGTCGCCGTAGACGATGCCCTGTGATAACGGCCCACCCTTGTGCGGGCAGCTGTTGTGCAGCGCGAACACGCGGTCATCTTCGGTGCGGAAGATGGCGATCTCGCCCTTGGCGCTGCGTACCAGGCGCGAACCCAGTTTGGGGATGTCGTGCAAGGCGACGACTTTGGTCCAATCACTCATACATTTTCACTTTCACGAAACAAATAACAAATAGATCAGGAAGAAATTCATCAGCAGGGAAAAAAGCGCTATCCACTGCCATTTCAACAGTCCGGTCCTGGCCAGTAGCGGCGTGCGCGCAGGCGGCAGGATCGGCCTGGTTTCACCATATTCCAGCGCCAGCAGCATTTCCTCGGCGGTTTCAAATCGTAGTTCTGCATTCTGTCGAACAGCCTTCAGTACGATACTTTCCAGCCATTGCGGAATGTCGGGCCGGTAGCGGCTGGGCGCTACCGGTTCGCCGAATCTTGGATGCTGGAACGGTTCGATCTCGCCGTAGGGATAGCGCCGGGTCAACAGCCGGTAGAGCGTGACGCCGACACTGTAGAGGTCGCTGGCGACGGAGGCCTGCCCGCCTGCGAACAGTTCGGGCGCCATGAAACTCGGCGTGCCCGGGTTTTGCATGGCCGGAATGCTGGTGGTGCCGCCACTCAAGGCGACGCCCAGATCGAGGATGCGCAACTGCTTGTCATCGCCCATGTGGATGTTGTCCGGCTTGATGTCGCGATGCAGGATGTTGAGCCGGTGCAGCGCGCCAAGGCCGCGCAACAGTTCAGCACCGATGCGCGCCACTTCGGTGGTCGTGAAGTGGTGGCCGCTATCCAGCCGCTGCTGCAGCGTTTCGCCGCTGTGCCAGCTCATCAGGTAATAGAGTTTGCTGCGTTTTTCCGGATGCAGCGGCAGCACTTGCGGCACATAGCGGGAGACGACCCGTTTGGCCAGCCACTCTTCATTCAGCAGGGCTTGGCAGCTTTCGGTGTCCTCGGCGAGGATGGGCTGCAGGGTCTTCATCACCGACAACTGTCCGCTTTGCAGGTTGCGAACCTGATAGAGCAGGCTGCTGCGCGACTCATGGATCAGCGACAGCACTTCGAAACCGTCCAGCCGGTCACCGGTTTTCAGGCGCTGTGGCGCATTCAGCTGTTTGGCCATGGTGAGCAGGTCGGACAGATTGTCCGTGCAGATATCTTCAATGCGGACGACCAGTGCCGATGCATTATCCTGGCCGCCCTGCGCCAGCGCAGTTTTGGTCAGGTGGTCGGCAATCATCTGCGGGCTGTCGTACATCTGCAGCGCCTCATGAATCTGTTTTTGTCCGAGCTTTTCCCAGACGCCATCGCTCAGCAGGGCGTAGATATCGCCTTGCAGCAGGCTGCCATCGGCATAGTCCACGGCCAGGTGCATGTCGAGGCCGACTGCACGTTTCAGGACGTGCCGCATATCGGGGCGGTCCCAGACATGATCGGTAGTCAACTGCTCAAGCTTGCCCTGCCGCAGGCGATAGATGCGGGTATCACCGATGTGGGCGAGGTAATAGCGCTGGCCGCGCAGCACCAGCAATGACAGCGTGGTGGCCATGCCGGCCAGCTGGCGGTGAGCGTTCGATTGGCTTAGTACCCAGCGATTGGCCGCCGCCAGCACCTTGTCCAGTGCCGCATGCGTCTCCCAGGTATCCGGCGTGGCGTAGTAATCCGAGAGCACGCTGCGTACCGTCATTTCGGCCGCCTCGCGACCTCCCGCATTGCCGCCGACGCCGTCGGCAATGGCGACCATCGCGCCCTTGACGGCAAGCTGCTCATTCACCGGCGTCACCACACCCAGAAAGTCCTCATTGGATTCTCTGGGGCCGGTTTGCGAACTTTGACCGATGATGGCCAGCACGGCGAGGCCGGCGAAGATCAGCACGCCCAGCTGGTAGCTGCCGGTGACCTGCTTGAACCAGCCCAAACTGGCGGCCAGATAGAAGCCGCCGATGCCGCCCGCCATGCCGACGAGGCCGGTCATGACGCCGATCTCCTTGCGGAAGCGTTGCGGCACCAGTTGGAAG
>JAEWTK010000248.1 GCA_023459535.1 Pseudomonadota bacterium | reverse complement strand
CTTTCAGCGATTCGAGCATCTTGCGCCGCTGACTACCGCTGGCCGGCAAAAAGCCAATGAAACTGAAGCCATTCTGGCGTATGCCGGAAGCAGACAATGCCGCGATCACCGCGCTGGCCCCGGGCACCGGCACGACGACAAACCCCGCCTGCCGCACGATATCGACCACGACCGCACCGGGGTCGCTGATCCCCGGCGTACCGGCATCCGTCACCAGCGCCACCGATTCGCCCGCCCGCAAGCGTGCGAGCAACTGCTCGGCTGATTGATGTTCGTTGTGCTCATGCACGGCCACCAGTTTCTTGCGAATGGCGTAATGCGAAAGCAGACCCGAAGTATGGCGCGTGTCCTCCGCGGCAATCACATCGACCGCCTTCAGCACGTCAAGGGCTCGCAACGTAATGTCCTGAAGGTTTCCAATCGGCGTGGCTACAACATATAATGTGCCGCTATGATTCAACGTCTATCGTCCTCTTTCTTCTGGTTGTTCTGCCTGCCATGCCTCATTTACCTCAGCGCCACTCAGGCGGTCGCAGCGGTCAGCAACACGCCTCCATCCACCGGCAACAAGGCTGAAGTCACTTTCTCCGAAGGCCTCAACTGCCTGAAACAGAACGATGTGGCCTGTGCAAAAATCGCGCTGTTGAGAATTCCGGCACAGGAGACCTATGCCAAGATACTCGAAGGTGCCATCGCCGCCGCCGAGAAAGATGCGGACAAGACCTTCCGCCTGCTGCTGCCCATACAGGTCAGCGGGGCTGCCACCGATGCCTCACTACTGCCCGCAGCAGTTGCAAGTTTACACGCAAGCCTCGCCCTAGCCTATGACTGGCAGGCGGATACACTGCGTGCCCTGGAGCAACGTATCCTTGCGGAAAGCCACTGGCTGACCGCCAGCGAAGTCGATGCCCAACAGCTCAGGCAGAACCAGCAGGCCATCTGGCAGTCATTGAGCGCCCTCGACAGATCGCAGCTGATCGAGATGCGCGGCGAAAGCTTCAACACCAGCATCCAGGGCTGGATAGACCTGGCACTCGCCGTGCAAGACAGTACCAACGTGCCTGCCAGTATCGCCGACTGGCAGAAGGTCTATCCCGACCACAATGCCTACACCGATCTGATTCTCGAACTAAGCCCCCAATCTGCACAGCCGATGGCAGATGACCCTGCGGCTACCTACACCACCAATAAACACAAAATAGCCTTGCTATTACCATTTGGCAGTCCGGATTTCTACCCGGCCGCCGATGCCATCCAGCAAGGTTTCATGGCAGCCAGAAATGCCGCCCATGACACGAGCGAAGTCATCATCTACCCGACCTCCGGCGACAAGGACATGATTCATGCCGTTTATGAGCAAGCAGTCAGCGATGGTGCGAACTTCATCGTCGGGCCGCTGGCACGCGACGAGGTCACGGCCCTATCGACCGGCAAACTCAGCGTGCCAACATTGGCGCTGAATCAGGCCGATTCCAGTTTCGAACTGAAAAACCTCTACAGCCTGGGACTTTCCATTGATACCGAAGCCGCACAGATCGCAAAGATGACGCGTGATGCCGGCATGCAAAGAGCGGTCATCATTACTGCCGGAAACGGCATCGCCGAGCGCATGAGTGAAGCCTTCACCGCTGCCTGGCAGGCAGAAGGCGGTCAACTCGTGCAACGGATAACCGTCGATGAAAATACGACACCAGAAGACCTGCAGACACAACTGCCGGCACACTCGACGGACCTGATACTACTGGCCACCAGCCCCGAATTGGCACGCCGGATACGCGGCCATCTCGACATCACGATTCCGGCCTATGGTTTCTCCCACATTTATACCGGCGTCAATTACGAGCCGGAAGATGCGTCACTGTTGGCGGTCAGATTCATAGACCTGCCCTGGATACTGAACATGCAGGATGTGAACTTCAGCTCGTACACGGATACTGCGGCCAATCTGCCGGAAGGCATGATGCAGCGCTGGTTCGCTCTTGGCGTCGATGCCTACCAAGTGCTGGCCGCAATCGCCGCCAAACCGGGTCAGCCCGCTTCCATACGCGGCCTCACTGGCAAGATCCAGATCGGCGCCAATGGCGAAATTGCACGCACCCTGGCCGTCGGCCGCTTCACCGGCGAGGGCGTAGTGCTGGAGCTGATGCCTTGAATACACTGGGCAGTGAAGCCGAACATATCGCTGCCATCTACCTGCAACAAAAAGGTTTGAAACTGCTGGAAAGAAACTATCAATCCCGCTACGGCGAGATCGATCTCGTCATGCAGGATGGCAAGACGCTGGTATTTGTCGAGGTTCGGCTACGCAGTAGTGCCGGCTTCGGCGGTGCCGCCATGAGCATCACCCCGTCCAAACAGCAAAAAATCATCAGGACGGCAGAGCAGTATCTGCAACAGCATGGCTCTCGCAGCTGCCGCTTTGATGTTATCTTGATGCGCAAACCCAGCGAAGATCTCGTTGAATGGATCCCGAACGCATTTGATGCCAGCTGACGGACACTAATACCCCATGAGCATGACACTGCAAAACAGAATCAGCACACATTTTGAAGAAAGCGGTCAGTTCAAACTGGAACTGGCCGGATTGCTGGCTGCACCGATCGCCAATGCGGCAGAAATCATCGTCGAAGCCTTGCTGAAGGAACAGAAGATACTGGCCTGCGGCAATGGCGGTGCGGCCGCAAGCGCCCAGTATTTCGCCTCCCTGATGCTGAACCGCTTTGAAATGGAGCGACCGGGGCTGGCAGCAATCGCTCTCAGTGCCGACAATACGACACTGACCTCGATTGCAGACGAGAACCATTTTGAACAAGTCTTTTCAAAGCAGATATCCACACTCGGCATGGAAGGCGATGTGCTGCTGGTGATCAGCACACGCGGCACTTCCGCCAACATCATCAAAGCAATAAGTGCCGCGCAAGAACGCGGCCTGCACATCATCGCCATGACTGGTGGCGATGGCGGCAAAGTCGTTGAGACCCTGGGGGAGCAAGATATACACATTGGGGTACCGCACGACAGCGCCTCCAGAATTCAGGAGGCTTTTGTCCTGATATTGCATTGCCTGTGCGATGCCATCGATTGTCTTTTACTAGGAGTTAACGAATGAACAAGCCCCATCTGCCCTCAAGTGCCAAACTGATCGCCGCCGTCCTGCTTTCCATGCAACTGGCGGCATGCGTCCCGGTCGTTGCCGGCGGCGCCGTTGCCGGCGGTGTCATGGCCGCTGATCGCCGCACCAGCGGCATCTATATCGAGGATCAGGCAATCGAATTGAAAGCCAAGAAAATGATTGTCGACAACATCGGCGCTGCCAACATCAATGTCAGTGTTACCAGCTTCAACCTCAATGTATTGCTGACCGGCGAAGCCATCAGCGAAGAAATCAAGGCCAAGGCCGAGCGTGCCGTCCTCAGTGTCGAAAATGTCAAAACCGTGACAAACGAACTTGCCATCAGCGAGAAAAGCGGACTGGGCACCAGCGCAAGCGACACTTATATCACGTCCAAAGTGAAGTCCATGATGCTCAAGGAAAACCGCTTCCCGGCCAATTATGTCAAGGTCGTCACCGAGAACTCTATCGTTTACCTGATGGGCATGGTGACCAGAGAAGAAGCCGAGGATGCAGTCGATATCGCGCGTAGCATCGGCGGCGTGGAAAAAGTAGTGAAGGTTTTCGAATACATCAACTAGGCATGCGGCATACAACTTGCTTGGAATGTTATAATTCCTTCACTACTTTATATCAACAGGCTATATGAACACCGACACCAAAAACAGCACCAGCAATGAAATCATCATTGAAGGCTTGACCCGCGCCGGCAAGCCGTTCCGCCCCAGCGACTGGGTGGATCGCATGTGCAGCACCTATGCCAGTTTCGGCCCGGACAAGAAGCTGCGCTATTCGCCCTACCTCAAACCGAAAGTGCTGAATGGCGTACGTTGCCTGGCGGTGAATCTGAAACTGAAGGATGTGAATCCGGAGGGCTATGCGCAGCTCATGCATTTCGCCGAAGAAAATCAGCTCAATGTACTGGATGCCGCCGGTAATAGCATTCCCACGCCGAACTGAATGCCGTCGAGGGGCTGCTAACGGGTTGAATCCGCCATCAGCTCCTCGATGTACCGCCGGGTAATCAACCCGCGCCTGATCTTTACCAACCGTCCCTGCGGATTAAAGATGTAAGTGGTCGGCAATACAGCAGCCGAGCCAATCTCACTGACGATACGCTCACTTCCCAGCACGACTGGATAGGACATCAACATGTCATCCACAAATTTCTCGACCTCTTCCAGGCTTTTGTATTCGAACACCACGCCGAACACCATCAAGTCTTGATCCTTGCGACTATCGTAGAGGTTGACCAGATCCGGCACCTCCTCTAGGCAAGGCGGACACCAGGTCGCCCAGTAATTGACGACCACCCACTTGCCCCGATAGTCAGCCAGACGATGATTGACACCATTGAGATCAGTCAAGACAAAAGGCTTGTCCGCCTGCGCCAGGGACGCAAACAGCAGGACTCCCAGCCAAACCCATAGCTTTAATAGTCGAATCAACACACTACCTCTTGAACATCGCAACGAAAGATAACTACCTGCCTGTTAGGTATATGCACTCAAGTCTATCGTGACAAACCACGCAAGAGTAATTAACATCCGTATATTATGTGCGGAGCAATTTGAATGCCTCTAAATCTTACAGTTCCGGCCCTTGAAGATAAACCGCTGATCAACGCTGAGACGCGGCCGCAAAAGATCCTCGATTTTCTGGCCAGGCTACCAACTTCACCACTGGAAGCAGCATCTGCGCTACACGACGAAATGGAGATTCTTAATCGCCAGAAAGTCTCCGCCGAGCAACGCTTCAAGGCACTGGAAATCTACCGGGAACACATCATTCATCTGGCAGACACTCTCGCCAACACTTACTGCAACGCCTCGCTGCCACTATCAAAAGAGGCCAAAACCAACGCCGCCAGCGCTGAGTCGCTCTGGCTGGAACTCTCGTACGGCTACAAACTGGCCCTGACCGACCAACTGAATCAACTGTTCAGCCCCAGCGACAAGACTGTCGCGCTTACCATCTATCGCGCTATGGAAACGCTGCGCCAACTCTCCATGGTGTATTACGAAACCTATTTCAGTGTCCCTGCCAGCATCTGGCGTGACTGGCATCAGCTGTATTTCCATGCCGCACAGGAATCACTGCACGAAATCCCGCTACAAACCGAGGACCAATCCACCAGCATCAACCTGCTGTACAAGCAGATATTGCTGATGTCGCTTGCCGACCCGCAACATCTGCCGCCGCAGGACATGGAACTGGTCGCGGACTATATCGCACGCTTTGCAGGCCACACACAACTGCAGGGACTTGGCATTCTTGAAAACCCGGCCGGCATTTTTGTCGTTGCCCTCGACTCCGACAAGCCGCCAGTACCATACGTCAAGAATGTCGAGCAGACCGACGACAGCACCGACATCCTCTTCATCACGGTCGATCTCGCGCGACTGGTGCATCAACATCTGCAAATGCTGCAATCAGGCAACATCTCCAGAAACTCAGGACTACCCGAGGCCGTGCTCGATTCCAAATACCAGGACATGCTGGTTTACCTGATCAAACATTGGGGCGTGTCGCCCAAGCGTATTTATAAACGCTCAAACAAAAACAGTCGTTCGCAACTGGGCGTCGGCCTGATTGCCGCACACTACTTCATCAACAACGAACAGCATTACCAGGCGCCGGAATCGGCTGAGGACTCAAGCCTGATGGAGCGCACCCCTGTAGCCAAGCCGCCAATCCAGGCCTCGAACTGGCAGGTGGTCAATGTCAGCGCCAACGGCACAGCATTAAGAAAGCTTCCTTCCGTTTCCGCCCAAGTACGAATTGGCGACCTGTTGAGCATCCGCAGTGATACTGAAAAGAACTGGTCAGTTGCAGTTTTGCGCTGGGCGACCAATGGCGAACAGGAGCACCTCGATATCGGGACGCAACAGATCTCACCCAGTGCCAAGGCAGCCGGCGCACGTGTCGTCAACAGCGGCATGTTTGAACCAGTCCTTATATTGCCGGCCATGTCTGCCATTAATCAGCCTGCCTCCATCATTACGCGATGCGGCATGTATGCACCGGCGCGCGTTCTGGAACTGGACGAGAATGGCAGCATTTCCCGCATCATGATCACCAAACTGGTAGAACGCACCAGAAGTTTTGAGCGTTTTCAGTTCAGCGTACTCTAGTTGCCGCCAAGCGACTGATTCAACTTTCACTGTTAGCGAACTTCGCCCCACATCGTGAAACTTGAGCTTTACACGATATGAAGCTTCACTCAACGCACATTTTTCGCTAGGATAGCGAAATAGTAATTTCCACCACCTAAATTCCGTATCAATTTCACAGAGGTTCACATGAGCGAACATATTACCCACGTCAGCGATGACGCTTTCGAGCAGGAAGTCCTGCAATCACAAATCCCGGTTCTGGTTGACTACTGGGCTGAGTGGTGTGGTCCCTGCAAAATGATCGCCCCCATCCTTGACGAGATCTCCAAGGAATACGCCGGTCGCCTGAAAGTCGCCAAACTGAATATCGACGAGAACCAGAACACACCACCCAAGTACGGCATTCGCGGCATCCCGACTCTGATGCTGTTCAAGAACGGCAACGTCGAAGCCACCAAGGTTGGTGCTCTGTCCAAATCACAACTGACCGCATTCATTGACAGCAATATCTAATCAAGTTACTGTTTGACCTGATTCTTTCGTTTTCGCAGAACCAATCACAAAACAAAGAATCAGGTACTAATCTTCAAGTCCTTCCCTTTCCCGATGCAGTTTCGATTTTCAGCGAGCTTTTCCCTATGCATTTATCCGATTTAAAGCACCTTCCCGTGACCGAACTGGTTGAAATGGCGATTTCCAACGAAATCGAAAATGCCAGCCGCATGCGTAAACAGGATCTCATCTTTGCCCTGCTCAAGAACAAGGCAAAAAAAGGAGACAGCATCTTCGGCGACGGAACGCTGGAAGTACTGCAGGATGGTTTCGGATTTCTGCGCTCGCCAGACACCTCGTATCTGGCCGGCCCTGATGATATCTACGTATCACCATCCCAGATCAGACGCTTTAATCTGCATACCGGGGACAGCATACAGGGCGAAATCAGGACCCCGAAAGAAGGCGAACGTTATTTTGCCCTGGTCAAGGTCGACAGCGTCAACGGCGAACCGCCGGAAAACACCAAGCACAAAATCCTGTTTGAAAACCTGACACCACTTTTCCCTACCGAACCCCTCGTCCTCGAACGTGACATCAAGGGCGAAGAAAACATCACCGGCCGTGTCATCGACATGATCGCTCCTATCGGCAAAGGCCAGCGCGGCCTGCTGGTAGCCAGCCCGAAAAGCGGCAAGACAGTCATGATGCAACACATCGCGCATGCCATCACTTCCAACCATCCGGACGTCGTGCTGATCGTGCTGCTGATCGACGAACGTCCTGAAGAGGTGACGGAAATGACTCGCTCGGTAAAGGGCGAAGTCGTCGCCTCCACCTTCGACGAACCGGCCACACGCCACGTACAGGTCGCCGAAATGGTGCTGGAAAAAGCCAAGCGCTTGGTCGAGCATAAAAAGGATGTTGTCATTCTGCTCGACTCCATCACCCGTCTGGCACGCGCCTACAACACCGTGGTGCCCGCTTCCGGCAAAGTGCTGACCGGCGGTGTTGATGCCAACGCCCTGCAACGCCCGAAACGCTTCTTCGGTGCTGCGCGCAACATCGAGGAAGGCGGTTCACTGACCATCATCGCCACTGCGCTGGTCGATACCGGTTCGCGTATGGATGATGTCATTTACGAAGAATTCAAGGGCACCGGCAACATGGAAATCCATCTCGACCGCCGCATGGCCGAGAAACGCATCTATCCGGCCATCAACGTCAACAAGTCTGGCACCCGCCGCGAAGAACTGCTGATTCCGAAGGACATCCTGCAAAAGATCTGGGTACTACGCAAACTGTTGTACCCGATGGACGACCTCGAAGCGATGGAATTCCTGCTGGACAAGATCAAGTCAACCAAGAATAACGCCGAGTTCTTCGACGCCATGCGACGCGGTTAATCGGCGACGGCTTCATCATCAAAGCGGAACTCTTGCAACTGACAGCAGTGAAAATCATCACCAACATTAATTAGTTGTTGAAAAACTCGTTCATTTCATTGATAATCACGGGTTTTCTGCGACAGCATTTGAAAGAGACATCAGCATGAAGGCCGATATC
>JAEWTK010000247.1 GCA_023459535.1 Pseudomonadota bacterium | reverse complement strand
GCTGCGGACTTCGCCATTGCCCAGCACGATATATTTGAGCGAGGTCAGCCCTTCCAGGCCGACCGGGCCGCGGGCGTGCAGTTTGTCGGTGGAGATGCCGATCTCGGCACCCAGGCCATATTCAAAGCCATCGGCAAAACGCGTTGAGGCATTCACCATGACACTGCTGGAATCGACCTCGCGCAGGAACTGCCGCGCCCTGGTGTAGTTCTCGGTGACGATGGCTTCGGTATGTTGCGAGGAGTACCGGTTGATGTGGGCGATCGCCTCATCGATGCCACTCACCACCTTGCAGGAGATGATGGCGTCCAGATATTCGGTGTAGTAGTCCTCGTCAGTCGCGGCCTTGGCGGCAGGAATCAACGCGCGCGTCTCCTCACAACCGCGAATCTCGACCGCATGCGCGGCCAGCATTTTAGCCAGTTCAGGTAACGCGACTGCCGCAATGCTGCGTGCAACCAGCAGGGATTCTGCTGTGTTGCAGGTGCCAAGACGCTGGGTTTTGGAGTTCTCGACGATGCGCAGGGCTTTTTCCAGGTCGGCTTCATCGTCCACGTAAACGTGGCAATTACCGTCTAGGTGCTTGATGACCGGGATGCGCGCCTCGTTCGAGATGCGCTCGATCAGCCCTTTGCCGCCGCGCGGCACGATGACATCGACATATTGCTTCATGGTGATCAGTTCGCCGACCGCAGCCCGGTCGGTAGTATCGACCACCTGCACCGCTGCGGCAGGCAGCCCGGCAGCCTGCAGGCCCTCTTGCACCAGCGCTGCCAGTGCCTGATTGCATTGAATCGCCTCGGAACCGCCGCGCAGAATCGCAGCGTTGCCGGATTTGATGCAAAGCCCGGCGGCATCTACCGTGACATTGGGCCGTGCTTCATAAATGATGCCGATGACGCCCAGTGGCACGCGCATTTTGCCGACCTGGATGCCGGAAGGGCGGTACTTGAAATCATTCATTTCGCCGATGGGGTCTGGCAGGGCAGCAATCTGCTCCAGCCCTTCGGCCATGGTGGCGATGGATTTTTCGCTCAGGGCCAGTCTGTCCAGCATCGCTGCCTCAAGGCCGTTGGTGCGAGCCTGTTCAAGGTCCGCATGATTGGCGGCAATCAGTGTTGCTTTTTCGCGGCGGATGGCCGCTGCAATGGTCGTTAGCGCCAGATTCTTGGTGTTGGTCGAGGCTTTGGCCATGGCGCGCGATGCCTTGCGTGCTTCGGCGCCCATTTCAGCCATGTATTGTTTGATATCCATATTCATCCTATCTGCTGCTTCTTTTTGCCACGCGCGCAAGGCCGAAACACAGGCGCGAAATTTCAAGCCAGGCATCGCCGCGGATCAGGCCCTTGGCTGTCCTGTCTATCTCAGCCAGTTTGAACAGGGCGGCCTGCAATTGTCGCAGGCTCAATCGTCCCAGTGCGCGCTGAAACAGTGCCTGCTGATTGTAGCGGACTTTTGCCTGCTGCATGGCAGTGGAGACATTTTCGCCGCGTGCCTCTGCCTGCTTGATCCTGACCAGTGGACGCAGCACCCACATCAGCGGATTCATCACAGCTACCGGCTGGGCACCTTCGTCCTGCAGGCCCTGCAATATCCTGGCGGTACGTTCGGCATCACCTGCCAGTACGGCTTCACCGAGTTGGAATGCGTCATAGCGTGATACGTTCAGTACCGAGGCGCGTACATCCTCATTGCTCAATTGGCCGGCCGGGTACAGCAGGCCAAGTTTCTGAATCTCCTGATGGGCTGCCAGCAGATTGCCTTCCACCTGATGTGCAATGAATTCCAGGGTTTCGTTATCCGTTTGTTGTTGTTGCAGTGCCAGGCGGTTGGCGATCCATTTCGGCAGTTGCGCGGGCGGCACCTCTTCCAGAAGCAGCAGCACGCAGGACTGTTCAAGTGCGGTATACCAGGCGCTTTTCTGGTCCTTCCAATCGACCTTGGGCAGGATGATGATGGTAACCGTGTCGGCCAGTGGCTGAGCTGCCAGTTCCTGTAGTACCTTGCCGCCTTCGATGCCGGGTTTGCCGGAGGGGATGTTGATCTCAAGGATACGCTGGCTGGCAAACAGGGAACTGGACTGGCCGAAGGCGGTGATTTGCTGCCAGTTGAAATAGCGGTCTACCGTCAGGCTGGTGCGTTCTTCGAAGCCCTGTTTTCTCGCGGTCTGACGGATGGCATCCAGGCACTCGCGTTGTGCCAGCGGTTCATCTCCCGTCAGTACATAGCATGGCTGAAGGCCATCTGCCAGGTGCCGATTCAGTTGCTGGGGAGGTAAACGCATCAGTTTTCAGGTGATCCGTCAGAGACTCTTTGGTTTTTGCGCGACCAGCAGGCGCATGATCTCGCGTATCGCATCATTGCGCATATCCTCGTACAGGCGATCCTGCTCGAACTGTTTGGCCAGCAGTTGCGTATCGTCGTAGGAGTAGTCGCGGCGGCCTTCGATCTTTTGCGCCGGCCCCCAGACCTCGCTGTCCGGGCTGCGCAGGCGGAAATCGACGAAATAGACCAGTTCGTATTCCCGTACCAGACCACCGCCGCTCAGGGACAGAATGTTCTGCTGACGGCGTTCCCTGATCAGTTCGAGGAATAGCTCGGCTTTCTGAGGATCATCGACGACTGTAACGCCATTGACCTTGAGCGAGCGGATCAGGTCTTTCTTGATTGTCAGATTGCCGCCTTGGATATAGAGCGTCTTGAAAGCCAGGTCCGCCGTGCCGCGCATCTGGAAACCGCAGGCGCTCAGCGCCAGGATTGATGCCAGGATCAGGATGTATGACAGTCGGAACAGGTTCATGAGCTTATCCTACGACGATATTAACGAGTTTGTTCGGTACGACGATGACCTTGCGTACGCTGACACCTTCCAGGTATTTCTGGATGGAAGGGTGGGCGACTGCCATCGATTCTATCGCAGATTTGTCGGCAGTGCGGGCCACGGTCATGCCTCCACGCAGCTTGCCGTTGACCTGGATCACCAGTTCGATCTCGTCCTGTACCAGCGCCGATTCCTCTGGTTGCGGCCAAGCGGCCTGCAGGATGTCATCGCCGTAAGCAAGCTCTTTCCACAAGGTTTGTGTGATGTGCGGTGCGATCGGCGACAACATGCGCAGCAGGATGGAGAAGCCTTCGCGTGCCACGCCAAGCCAGTCGGCTTCGGCATCTTTCTGGACCTTTTCCAGGGCGTTCAGCATCTTCATCGCGGCAGAGGCCACGGTGTTGAACTGCTGACGGTCGAGGTCGTAATTGGCCTGTTTCAATGTGCTGTGAATCTCGCGGCGGGCATTGGCCAGACTGCCGTTCAGCTTGGCAGGCAGTTCAGCCGGGCCTTCGGTTGAAAGCGCATGGCCGAAATTCCAGACGCGCTTGAGGAATCGGTGCGAACCTTCGACGCCACTGTCCGACCATTCCAGCGTCTGTTCCGGCGGCGCGGCGAACATCATGAAGAAGCGCGCGGTGTCGGCGCCGTACTGGTCGATCAATGCTTGCGGGTCGACGCCGTTGCGCTTGGACTTGGACATGGTGCCCATGCCCTGGAAATCGACCGGCTGACCGTCAGCCAACAGTTTGGCGCCGGTTACCTTGCCGTGCTCGTCGTGCACCAGTTCCACTTCTTCCGGTGCGAAATACTCGATGCCGCCCTTGTCGGTGCGGCGCGAGAAAATGTGATTCAGCACCATGCCCTGCGTCAGCAGGTTGGCGAACGGCTCATCGTAATTCACCAGGCCCATGTCGCGCATGACCTTGCTCCAGAAGCGCGAGTAGAGCAAGTGCAGGATGGCGTGCTCGATGCCGCCGATGTACTGGTCGACCGGCATCCAGTGGTTGGTCTCGGCATCCACCATCGCATCGTTCTTGAAGCCGCTGGCATATCTTGCGTAATACCAGCTGGAATCGACGAAGGTGTCCATCGTGTCGGTTTCGCGTTTGGCCGGTTTGCCGCACTTGGGGCAGGTGCAGTTGATGAAGTCTTCGCGCTTGTTGAGCGGGTTGCCGGAGCCGTCCGGCACGCAGTCTTCCGGCAGTTTTACCGGCAACTGGTCGTCTGGCACCGGCACGTCACCGCAGCTATCGCAGTGGATGATGGGGATGGGGCAGCCCCAATATCTTTGACGCGAGATGCCCCAGTCGCGCAGGCGCCAGTTGATCTGTTTGTCGCCCAGGTTCTTGGCCTTGAGGTCGGCCGCGATCGCGTCGACGGCGGCTTCGTAGGCGAGGCCGTCGTACTTGCCCGACTTGACGCAGACGCCGCGCGCCTTGTCGCCGTACCATTCCTGCCAGCCATTCAGTGAGAAGCTCTCACCTTCTATGGCGATGCTCTGCTTGATGGGCAGCTTGTATTTCTGCGCGAAGGCGAAATCGCGTTCGTCGTGCGCCGGTACCGCCATGACCGCACCTTCGCCATAGCTCATCAGCACGTAGTTGCCGACCCAGACCGGTACCGCTTCGCCGGTGAGCGGATGGGTGACGGTCAGGCCAGTATCCATGCCTTCTTTTTCCATGGTGGCGATGTCGGCTTCCATCACCGAGCCCTGCTTGCACTTGTCGATGAAGGCGGCGAGTTCAGGGTTGGATCTGGCTGCGAGGGTCGCCAGCGGATGCTCGGCGGCCACCGCGCAGAAGGTCACGCCCATGATGGTGTCGGCGCGAGTGGTGAACACCCACAGCTTGCCGTCATCGATCAGCTGGCCGTTGTCGCGGATGTCGTGCGTGAAGGCAAAGCGCACGCCGACGCTCTTGCCGATCCAGTTGGCCTGCATGGTCTTGACGCGCTCGGGCCAGCCCGGCAGTTTATCGAGGTCATCCAGCAATTGCTGGGCATGCCCGGTGATGTTGAGGTAGTAGCCGGGGATCTCGCGTATTTCCACCAGTGCGCCGGTGCGCCAGCAGCTTTTGCAGCCGCTCATACCGCCGGCCGAAGCCTTCACCCCCCTGCAGGTCGAACACAAGGTATTCGAT
>JAEWTK010000246.1 GCA_023459535.1 Pseudomonadota bacterium | reverse complement strand
CAGCGGTACCGTACAGCTACCCGCCAGCGCGCGGCTCATGCCACGTTCCGCTTCGACACAACTGGCGGTTTCCGCGTGATTCAAAGGCGCCAGCACCGCGATCAGATCGGTTCTTGTCGCATTGATTTCGATACCCAAAGCGCCCTGACCCACGGCCGGGATGCTGTCCTCGGTGTTAATCAGGTCGGCAATGCGCGCTTCCAACCCCAAGCGTTTCAAACCAGCGGCGGCGAGGATAATCGCTGCATACTGACCTTCGTCCAGCTTGCGCAAACGGGTCTGCAAATTACCACGCAACGATTCGATCTGCAGATGCGGGAAACGCGACTGCAACTGGCTCTGGCGGCGCAAACTGGAAGTGCCAACCACGCTGCCCGCAGGCAAGGCGGCCAGGTTCGCGTAATCGTTGGAAACAAAAGCATCGCGCGGGTCTTCGCGTTCGCCGATGGCAGCCATGGCAAAACCATCCGGCAGATGCATGGGCACATCCTTCATGGAATGCACGGCGAGATCGGCACGTCCGTCCGCCAGCGCTTGTTCCAGCTCCTTGACGAACAAACCCTTGCCGCCGATTTTCGCCAGCGGCGAATCGAGAATCTGGTCGCCGGTGGTCGTCATGCCGAGGATTTCCACCTGCGATTGCGGATAAAGTGCCTGCAGATGGCTCTGGATATGGCGTGCCTGCCACATGGCAAGTGCGCTCTCACGTGAGGCGATAACGAGTTTTTCCGGAATTTGCATGGAAGTGATCATAAGACGGTGATTTTCAGCGGGTTATCGGTTGGGTGACAGCCGAATTCTAGCACAGGCCCTGTGACAGGCCGGTTTCATCCTTTCAACAGCTCTTTCAGCACATGTTGCTGGCGACGGCTGACGACGACGGTTTCCGGCACTTCACGCAACAAGGCCACATAGTGCGTTTCGCCATCCGGCTCCTGACGGCGCTCATAGCCCATGATGCTACGCTGCGCCACCAGACAATTACGATGCAGCCGCACGAAATGCGGACCGAACTCCTGTTCAATCGACGTCAGCGAATCCTCGATCAGAAATTCGCGCTCTCTGGTACGTATAGTGATGTACTTGAGTTCTGCGCGCAGGTAGATCACGTCCTCCAGCGGCACTAACAGCACACGACCGCGCTCCACCACACTGAAATGCGACCGCCTGCTCTGTATGGGCTTGAGCGCATCGAGCTGCGCCTGGTTCAGCTTTCTCGCCTTGTTGATGGCAGCCTGCAAACGCTCAAACCGGATTGGTTTCAGCAGATAATCCAGCGCATTCATATCGAAAGCCCGCACTGCATAGGCATCAAACGCCGTCGTGAAGATGATGGCCGGCGGCGGGTTCAGTTTCTGCAGATGCAATGCCGCCTCGATTCCATCCATGCCCGGCATGCGGATATCCAGCAAAACCACTTCCGCCTGCGTCTGCTCGGCCAGGCTCAGCGCTTCCTGGCCGTTTTTGGCCTCGCCGACCACGCACGCCTGCTCGATATCACCCAGCAACTCGCGCAAACGCTTGCGCGCGGGAGCCTCATCGTCGGCTATCACGATACGGATTTCACTCATGTCGCAAGGGACTCCATTTGCACACTAAGGATGACGATAGGGAATGATGATATCCACCTGATACTGCCCGCCCTCGTTGCGGCATTTCAGGCTCGCCTCGGCATCGAAATGCAAGGCCAGGCGCTCGCGGATATTGTTCAACGCCATGCCGTTGCCGGCGTGGTGCTGGCCTGCTGCGCCATAAGGATTGCGCAGGCTGATATGCACTTCCTTGCTACTGGCCTGCATCTGGATGGTCACCGTGCCGCCCTCCGGTTGCGGCTCGACACCGTGATACACCGCATTTTCCAGTAACGGCTGCAGAATCAGTGGCGGAATCAGCGCGTCCGGTGGAATATTGTCAATCTGCCATTCGATTTTCAGGCGCTCCTCCAGCCGCAGTTTTTCCAGCGCCAGATACTGGCGGCATAACGCAATCTCCTGCGCTAACGGTACCAGCTCCCGATTTTCCGCCATCAGCACGCGGAACAGGTCGGCCATGTCCTCCAGCGCCGTCTCCGCCCGCCGCGGGTCGCTGCGCACGATGGAAAGTACGGCATTGATGCTGTTGAACAGGAAATGCGGCCGTATCCGTGCCTGCAACGCCTGCATGCGCGCCTCGCTGATCGCCGGTGACAAGGCACGCTGGCGCAGGTTGAAATATCCCAGCACCAGCAACGTGACGATCAGCGTCAGCAGCCAGACCCGCGACAATGGCGGCAAGGCATCCGGGCCGAACAGCGTGACGCCGGTCTGGTGAATCAGCCAGGTCAAGCCGAGTTCGCTCAACAGGATCAGCGCGACACCGCCCTGATAAGGCATACGGCGCAGGACAGGCCAAGCGGCATAGAACAGCAGCAGGCTGATCAGCAGCACCGGCTGCAGCAACACGGAGAGCTCGGTCAGGCGAACAATGGCCTGATTGAGGCTGGAAGTCTGTAAAATGGCGGCAATCAGCGCCAGCAGATTAACGACGATGAGGATGCGTAAACTGACGCCAAGATTGCGCAAATCCGGCAGTCGATTGCCCGGCTCACGAAAGTCGCTGACGGCAACGGCTGGGTTTTGCTTTATACTTATCATATAAGTACATTATTCTTAATCATTTTTTATCATGCAAGATAATTCCAAAACAAATTCAGCACAATCCAAGACCTGGTCCGGCCGTTTCAACGAGCCGGTGGCAGAACTGGTCAAGCGCTACACCGCCTCGGTGAGCTTCGACCAGCGTCTGGCCGAGTTCGACATCCAGGGCTCCATCGCCCACTCCCGCATGCTGGGCGCCCAGGGCATCATCAGCAAGGAAGACGTGCTGGCCATCGAAACCGGCCTGGAAGAAATCCTGCAAGAAGTTCGCAACGGCGAATTCGAATGGTCTCTGGACCTCGAAGACGTCCACCTCAACATCGAGATGCGCCTGACCAGCAAGATCGGCGACGCAGGTAAGCGCTTGCACACCGGACGCTCCCGTAATGATCAGGTAGCCACCGATATCCGCCTCTGGCTGCGCGCCACGACCGACAGCGTCATCGAAAAAATCCGCGCACTGCAGATCTCTATCGTCGATCTGGCTGAAGAACACTACG
>JAEWTK010000245.1 GCA_023459535.1 Pseudomonadota bacterium | reverse complement strand
GCCTTGTTTGATTACTATGCGCAGACCTTGCGTGCGCTTTCCGGAATTCAGGCCAGCAGTCCGGATACGGCGATCACACTGCGCAGGTTCGAGCTGAAAATGCTGCAGGAGATGGGCTATGCGGTGCCCCTGGAGCATGATGAAGACGGTGCGCCTGTCATGCCGGAGCGTTCCTATTTCTACATTCCGGAACGCGGCGCTTGCAGTTTGCAGAGCGAGACCCAGCAGCAAAACGGAGTACAATTATCCGGCAAGACCTTGCTGGATATGGGCCGCGATGAGTACGACGAAGTGCAGACCCAGCAACAGAGCAAACAGCTGATGCGCATGCTGCTCGGTCATTATCTTGGCGACAAACCGCTGCATACGCGGCAATTACTGATAGATTTACAGGAATTATGATCAAACTCGGCGTTAATATCGACCATGTGGCGACATTGCGGCAGGCGCGCGGTACACAGTACCCGAGCGTGGTACAGGCCGCCCTACGTGCGGAAGAGGCGGGGGCAGACAGCATCACCATCCATCTGCGGGAAGACCGGCGCCATATTCAGGATGCTGATGTATACGCTTTGCGTCCGCTACTGCAAACCAAGATGAACCTGGAAATGGCGGCAACCGATGAGATGGTCGATATCGCGCTCAAGGTGCGCCCGCAGGATGTTTGCCTGGTGCCGGAGAAGCGCGAGGAGCGCACAACGGAAGGCGGGCTGGATGTGGTGAGCAATCAGGAGCGGATTGCAGAAATCTGCGATCGGCTGGGCGATGCAGGTATCCGTGTGTCGCTCTTTATTGCGCCGGATATCGAGCAGATCGAAGCTGCCAGTCAGGCGGGCGCGCCGGTGATTGAAATTCATACCGGTCACTTTGCCGATACGAGCGGCACGGTGCAATTGCATGAACTGGAACGCATCCGGCAGGCGGCAAGGCATGCGCAGGAGCTGGGACTGATCGTCAACGCCGGTCACGGTCTCAACATTCATAACGTGCATGAGATCGCCGCCATTCCCGGTATGGAAGAACTCAATATCGGCCATGCCATCGTTGCGCATGCGCTGTTTGTCGGCTGGGAATATGCGATTCGTGAAATGAAATCCCTGATGGTGGCTGCGGCAAAATGATATTCGGCATAGGTACTGATATCGTCGAAGTCTCGCGCATCGAGGATTCACTGGCGCGCTTTGGCAATGCGTTTGCCGAGCGCATCCTGAACGAGATGGAATGGCAGTCCTATATGCAGTCGAATACGCCTTCGCGTTTTCTTGCCAAGCGATTCGCTGCCAAGGAGGCGTTTGCCAAGGCCTTGGGTACCGGCTTGCGGGGGCCGGCGACTTTCCAGAATATCGGCGTCACGCATGATGACCTGGGTAAACCGGTGCTGGATATTGCACCGGAACTGCAGATACTGCTGGATGAAAAAGGTATCCGCTTCATGCACCTTTCCGTCAGCGACGAGAAGAACCTGGCCGCTGCCTTTGTCGTGCTGGAAACCTGAGCGTTGAACGAGGTGGATTTTCAGCGCCGTTTTGCTGGCGTGCGTCGCCTCTATGGCGATGATGCTTTAAGCAGGTTCCATCAGGCGCATGTTTGTGTCATCGGTATCGGCGGCGTCGGTTCCTGGGCGGCGGAAGCCCTGGCGCGTAATGCGGTGGGCCGTATCACGCTGATCGACCTGGACAACATCGCCGAATCCAACGTCAACCGGCAGTTGCATGCCGTCGATGGCGCATTCGGCAAGGCTAAGGTCACTGCCATGGCAGAACGTATCCGCAGCATCAATCCGCAGTGTGAGGTTTCCGAGGTAGAGGATTTCATTACACCGGAAAATGCCGCAATGCTTCTGGCGAATGGCTATGATGTGGTGCTGGATGCGATTGACGATGCCAAGGCCAAGGTCGCGATAGCGGCCTATTGCCGACTACACAAGCAACCGCTGGTCATGACTGGCGGCGCCGGCGGCAGGCTGGATCCGGTACGTATGCAAACCGCCGACCTGGCCAAAACCACAGGTGACCGGCTGTTATCCAAAGTCCGTAACCAGCTTCGCCGGGATCATGGCTTTCCCAAAGGTGACAAAGCTCGCTTCGGTATTCCCTGCATCTATTCGGATGAGCAGGTACACAAACCGCATAGCGAGAACTGCGATGCAGAGAGTGCGTTGACCGGGCTTAACTGCGCCGGTTATGGTTCATCCGTCTGCGTGACGGCACCTTTCGGCATGGCGGCTGCAGCGCTTGTGCTGAACCATCTGCGAAAATCCTAGACTATTTTCCTGTTTCAGAACCGGCCTTGCAAAAGGCCATGGCTGCTCAGTAATCCGCCACCCAGACAAACACCAGACGCTGATGTTTCTTTGCTATGGTCACGTGTTGCGTTTTGACTTCATCGTAAAGATTTGCCGTAACGGCATATCTCCCGGCGGGCATTTTCGCTAGCAGGTAAGGGCCTTTGGTGACGGTATCGAGGACGAGATTGCCTTTTGCATCTGTAATTTGGACTGGAATCTCCGCAAGATAGCTTTCATGGCTGATGGTTTTTTGTACGAATACCAGTTCGAGCGGGTATTCTTTGCTTGCATTTTGCATGGCTTGCGATTCGCAATATCCGATGCCTCCCGATACAAAAATCACTTCAGCGCCTTCCGAGCTGTAGACCTCTTCCGGCAGGCGGCTTTCTTCTTCGCTGCAGGGCTCCTGTACGTAGGCATCTTCTTCTTCGGCAGAGAGGCCGGAAGAAAACACCAACATCGCAACCAGTAGCGGTAGCACAAGTGACGGAAGTTTCATGATGATCCTCGATATGGTCAATGAATACAGACATTTATCATGAGCCTGTATTCATTGTATTTCAATAGGCTGTTTGTACTTTGGCAGGGATGCGGGAATTTTCCCTAAATATCCCGCTAATGTCGGTAAATGCGTCGATACAAGCTGACTTGCTCCGGCCAATCAGTCTTGCATTCATGCAGGTTCCGCCCATATCCGGGTCGTTAAGGTGAAATGTCCTGGCTATCCCATACTGGAAAAACGCGGGGTTTTGGCATTGGCCGGTTTGACGTCGAAAGCTATGCAGATTCTTTCCTCGTTGGCACTGAAGGGTATCGTGCGATGGAACACGGATGACGGGAAGAAGCAGACGTCACCGACCTTGGGGGCGACCAACACGGTTGGAAAATCCTGATGCTTTTGCGGATAGTCGTCGCCGTGCGTACTGAGTTCGATGCAGCCTTCGGCTTCGCTTGCCAGCCTCTTCGGGATTGCAAGATAGACAGCGCCGCTGATCCAGCCTTCTTCGTGGATATGCGAACCCAGATGTCCACCCTGGCGCATCCTGACATACCAGGAGCTGCTGAATTCGATATCCTTGGGGAATTCACGGATGAAGGCGCAGTCCTCGTTTTTGTATTTCTGGTAGTAGTTCCGTACCGTTTCCGCAATCAGCTCCGCCAGTTTTCTGAACGAAGCCTCCTTGCGCTTGAACAGGTTGCCGGATGACTGGGTGCCATTGTGCAAACGGCTTTGCTGTCGGGCGGAGATCTCTGCCTGGTCGATGTCGTGGAGCAGTTCCTTCAGCAATGGGCTGTCAGGCTCGGCCAGTTCCTTGATGCTACCGTGGTAGACGAAATCCAGCGGATTTTTGCAGAAATTGTATTCATCCGGCTGATTGAAGTTGATCGCGTAATGCGTAGAGAGTGTAGCCAGCAGGGGTGAGCTGCTGTTGGCGTTGATGGCATCTTGCAGTTTTTCACGGAACTCATCGTAACGCTCGGTCTTGTACAGGCAATACAGTGCGCGTTCACGCCAGTCATCGAACTGCGATCTTTCGAAGTGGGGAATCGCACGCTCCAACTCGCCATTGTCATAGAGGAATACGGCCAGATTGTAGTTGGCGCTGGCGTTGTCCGGATCGATCTCCAACGCACGGTTGAAATGGGCAACTGCTTCGTTCAGCTTGCCGTGATACCAGAGTGACTCGCCCAGATTGCTGTGGACGGTCGCTGAGTTGGGATCGATGGCCAATGCCTGTCCGAAACTGTTGATGGCGTCCTCCAGCAGGCCCTGGTTGCGCAAGGCCGTGCCCAGGTTGAAATAGCCTTGGGCGTCGGCATGGATGGCAAGCGCCTTGCGATAGCAGCTGATGGCTTCATCCAGTTTGCCTTGTGTTTGCAGGATGGCACCCAGATTGCCAAGTGCTTCATAAAAGCCGGGCTCAAGGGCAATCGCCTTGCGGTAGGTAGTTAGTGCTTCGTCCAGACGATTGAGGCTTTGCAGGGCAATGCCGAGGTTGAAATAGGCGGGAGTCAGGTTGGGTCTGAGGCTGACAGCTTTACGATAACTCTGGATGGATTCCTCGGTCTTGCCCAGATGGCCGAGCACGACGCCCAGATTGAAATGAATCTCCGCAATCTTGTTGTCCAGGCTGATGGCCTTGCGGTAAACGGTTTCTGCTTCGGCGAATTTCTGCTGGCTTTCAAGCGCCACGCCCAGCACGTTATACAGAATGAACATCTGCGGGCTTTGCTGAATCAGATGTTTTGCGGTCGCTTCCGCCTGAGCAAGCTGACCTGAATTCAGCAGATTGATCAGGGCTTGTACTTCCTGTTGGGAGGCAATTCTGGTTTGCTTCTGCATAGTCATGGGCCGCGAAAATTTGGTGTTGCAATAAGGAATTCAGGTAAGGCGAAAACGCGATTCATACCTGTACTGAGCCCGATTATACATTCTGCGAATGTGTTGTAAATGAAATGTAAATGGGCTGCGACCCTTGAAAAAATCGC
>JAEWTK010000244.1 GCA_023459535.1 Pseudomonadota bacterium | reverse complement strand
ATAGACATTCTCCAGCAGCCCACCTTCAACGATACGCGACATCACGCCGCGATCCCGAACCACATCCGCCATAAACGGCGTACGCATGGCCAGACTGGTCAACAAGGCAATGACCAACAAGGCCAGTATGCTGAAATAGATCAGCACTCTTGGTCGCAATACGTGACGGAGAATCTGACTGCCAGACCAATGGTTGCGCAAGGCATTTTCTGTAGAGTAGCGAATCAATCCACGCGGGTAGCCGACCTTGTCCATGACCGTATCACAGACATCAGCGCAGGCGCCGCAACCGATGCATTCATACTGCAGACCCTTGCGGATGTCGATGCCGGTAGGACAAACCTGTACGCATAGATTGCAATCGATACAGGAACCCAGTCCAAGGCTTTTCGCATCATCCTTGCGCGAACGGCTGCCGCGCGGTTCACCACGCTCCTCGTCATAGGTGACGATCAGGGTATCCTTGTCGAACATGGCACTCTGGAAACGCGCATACGGGCACATGTACTTGCAGACCTGTTCACGCATGAAGCCGGCATTGCCATATGTGGCAAACCCATAGAAGAACACCCAGAAGGTTTCCCACGGCCCCATCTGTAGCACTATCCAGTTTTGCAACAGTTCACGTATGGGGGTGAAATAGCCCACGAAAGTGAAACCTGTCCATAAAGCGAACAACCCCCACACCAGATGCTTGAGCGATTTCTTCGTGACCTTCTCGGCTGTCATGCCGCTCTTGTCGAGCTTCATGCGGGCAGCACGGTCGCCTTCGATGACCTTTTCGAACCAGAGAAAGATTTCGGTGTAGACCGTCTGCGGACAGGTATAACCGCACCACAAACGACCCGCCACGGCAGTGAAAAGGAACAGCGACAACGCCGAGATGATGAGGATGGCAGTTAGGTAGATCAGGTCCTGCGGGTACAGAACCAGATCAAAGATGTAGAAGCGTCTCGCCTCCAGATTGAACAGCACCGCCTGACGTTCACCCCACTGCAACCAGGGTACGCCATAAAAGACAATCTGCGTAATCCAGATCATCACCCAGCGCCATTTGCTGAAGATCCCGGAAACACTGCGCGGGTAAATCTTCTCCTGCGCAGCGTAAAGTGAAACCATCACCTCATCCGGGGCTTCTGCCCGCTTAGCACCTGTCGCCTGCTCTACCATACTGCACCTGCCAATCAGCGATTACTTATTGGATAAACCCCAGACATAAGCGGTCAACACGTGAATCTGTGCTTCGCTCAACTTGTCAGCCTGGGCCGGCATCTGATTCGTCTTGCCATTATTGATCATGGCCATAATGTTCTTCTCGCCGGCACCGTGCAGCCAGATGCCGTCAGTCAGGTTGGGCGCGCCCATCATCTGGTTACCCTTGCCTTCCGGACCGTGGCAGGCGGCGCAAACCATGAACTTTTCCTTGCCAAGCTCGGCACGGGCTGCATCATGTTGACTATTGGAGAGGCTCAGGACATAGTTCGCCACGTTCTTGACGTCCTCTTCACTGCCGACCATGGAGGCCATCGGCGGCATCATGCCCATACGACCATTGGTCAACGTCGCCTTGATGATTTCCGGTTCGCCCCCGTGCAGCCAGTCATTGTCGGTCAGGTTGGGGAAGCCCTTGCTACCGCGCGCATCCGAACCATGGCACTGCGCACAGTTGTTGAGAAACAGGCGGCCACCGATTGCCATGCCCTGCTCATCTGCAGCGACCTCTTCCACCGACATGGCCATGAACTTGTCATACAGCGGCTTGGTCACTTCTTCGGCCTTGGCCATCTCGGCCTCAAACTGGCCGACCTGCGTCCATCCCAGTTTGCCTTGGTAGGACCCCATGCCAGGATAGATAATGAGATAGGCAACCGAAAAGACGATGGTGATAATGAACAGCCATACCCACCAACGTGGCAGCGGGTTGTTCATTTCGCGCAAGTCGCCATCCCACACATGACCAGTACTCATGTCCTGCGTTTGCTGTACCCTGGTCTTGTTGGTTAGCCACAACAGAAGTGCGCAACCAAGGATACCCAGTACCGTGATCGCCGAGATAAACAACGGCCAGAAACTGCTGGTGAATTCAAAATCACTCATTTTTTATTCCTCAATCCTGTTCAAAAGGCAGATTGGCCGCTTCTTTGAAATCCGCTTCGCGCCGGCGTGACCACGCCCAGACCACGATACCGATGAAGACGACAAAGCTTGCGACGGTTGCGATGATGCGTAATGTATTGATATCCATCAGATTCACCCCGCTATTTCAGTGTTCTGCCCAAGCCCTGCAAATAAGCGATTAGGGCATCCATTTCGGTCTTGCCTTCAACCTCGGCCTTGGCATTGGCGATCTGCTCGTCACTGTAAGGCACTCCAACCTTGCGTAATGCTCGCATTCTTGGAGCCAAGCCATCGGCATCAACCAGATTCTTCTCCAGCCATGGGTAATACGGCATATTGGATTCCGGTACCACATCGCGCGGATTGATCAGGTGAATGCGATGCCATTCGTCGCTGTACTTGCCGCCGACGCGATGCAGGTCAGGACCTGTACGCTTGCTACCCCATTGGAACGGATGGTCATAAACGAACTCACCCGCGACCGAGTAATGGCCGTAACGCAAGGCTTCAGCACGGAACGGACGGATCATCTGTGAGTGACAGTTATAGCAACCTTCACGGATGTAGATATCGCGACCCGCCAATTGCACCGGCGTATACGGTTCCAAGCCCTTGATCGGTTCCGTCATCGTCTTCTGGAAGAACAGTGGAACGATTTCCACCAGTCCACCGAAGGAGACGACGACCAGAATCAACACGATCATCAGGAAGTTGTTGGTTTCAATCTTCTCATGAGAGAAACCGGGTTTTTTATTGTGGTCAGCCATTTTATTTATTCCTTAAGCGTGAGCCGCAACCGGCGGAACAGGGACATTGACGGATTGACCATTCGATGCGGTCTTCAGCACATTCCACAGCATGACCACCATACCGCCAAGGTAAAGCAGGCCGCCGAGCAGACGCAGTGCATAGAATGGATAGGTCGCTTTCACACTTTCAACGAAGGTGTAGGTCAGCGTGCCGTCCGGATTGACACCGCGCCACATCAGACCCTGCATGACACCGGATATCCACATGGCAGAGATATAGAGCACGATACCGATGGTCGCCATCCAGAAGTGCAGTTCAATCGCCTTGACGCTATACATCTGTTTCTGGCCGAACAAGCGTGGAATCATGTAATAGAGCGCACCCATGGAAACCAGACCAACCCAGCCCAGCGCACCGGAGTGCACGTGGCCGACGGTCCAGTCGGTGTAATGCGACAGTGCGTTCACGGTCTTGATCGCCATCATCGGACCTTCAAAAGTACTCATGCCGTAGAAGGACAACGAAACAATCAGGAAACGCAGGATAGGATCGCTGCGCAATTTATGCCAAGCACCGGACATGGTCATCATGCCGTTGATCATGCCGCCCCAGCTCGGTGCCAGCAGAATCAGCGAGAACACCATGCCCAAAGACTGAGTCCAGTCAGGTAATGCGGTGTAATGCAGATGGTGCGGACCCGCCCACATATAGGTGAAGATCAGCGCCCAGAAGTGCACGATGGAAAGGCGATAGGAGTAGACCGGACGCTCAACCTGCTTGGGCACGAAGTAGTACATGATGCCGAGGAAGCCGGCAGTCAGGAAGAAGCCCACGGCATTGTGACCATACCACCACTGCACCATGGCGTCCTGTACGCCAGCATAGGCGGAGTAGGATTTCATGAAGTCTGCCGGGATCGCCGCACTATTGACGATATGCAGCAACGCGACCGCAATGATGAAAGCGCCGAAGAACCAGTTGGCGACATAGATGTGCTTGACCTTGCGCGTGCCAATGGTGCCGAAGAAGACAATGGCGTAAGAGACCCAGACCACTGCGATCAGGATATCGATCGGCCATTCCAGCTCGGCATATTCTTTAGCCTGCGTAAAGCCAAGTGGCAGCGAAACTGCCGCTGCCACAATAACCAATTGCCAGGCCCAGAACGTAAAAGACGCCAACGAGCCTCCGAACAACCGCGTCTGACAGGTACGCTGCACCACATAGTAGGACGTGGCAAACAGGGTACTACCGCCAAAGGCGAAGATCACTGCATTGGTATGTAACGGTCGCAATCGGCCGAAACTGGTCCAGGGCAATCCCAGGTTCAGTTCCGGGATATACAACTGGGCTGCGATGATCACGCCTACCAGCATGCCCACCACACCCCAGATGACCGCCATAATTGAAAACTGCCGTACAACGGTATCGTTGTACATCACTGCTTCAGAGCTATTTAGACTCATATCACTACCCCAAGTTGACGATGCTGTGTGACATTCTGTCGCAGAGTGCGGCAGCCCAATTTGACATAGGTCAATCGTCGTGCAAAATACGCTCGCCTTCCTGCTCTATGTCTTCAAACTGATCGTTGTAAATCGCCCACCAGAGACCGGCAAGGATGGCGAGCACCAGAACCACGGACAATGGAATCAACAAAAATAGAATGTCCAAGCCTATCTCCTTATTTTGGCGAGTCTTGCAGCGTTCATGATGACCAGCAAGGAACTCAGGGCCATACCAAGCCCGGCTATCCAGGCATTGATCCAGCCGGTGACGGCCAATGGGATGCAGACTGCGTTATAGACTGCCGCCCACAAAAGATTCTGCCGCACAACGAACATCGTACGCCTTGCGTGCAAAAATAAAAGTGGAACTGTCTGCAACTGGGCACCCAGGATGACGAAATCGGATTGTGATTGCGCCAGCGGGGCTGCCTGACCCAACGCAATGGAAACCTGTGCACCAGCCAGCACCGGGCCATCATTGAGCCCGTCGCCGACCATGGCGACACGATGCCCGGCCTGCTGCAGATGCTGTATATGAGTCAATTTATCCTGCGGCGTACTATCCGCAGCCATCTGCTCTATATCCAGTGACCGGGCTACGCGCTGCACCGCGGCGTGACGGTCACCGGAAAGTATCTCGACGGCCATGCCGGCATCACGTAACTGAGCAATGCTGGCGGCCGCATCTTCACGAATATCCTCATCCAGCTCGAAACTTGCCAACCATCCGCGAGAATCAGCCAGATGCACCTGCATGTTGGCCTGATCCGGAAAATCGACTTCACAAAACCGGGCAGAACCCAGTCTGACCGTCCCATGCGAAGTTTCCGCCATCAAACCCCGGCCTGAAATCTCCCGAACTTTATCCACTGGCTGGCGGGCATGCGGGCAACTGTCTGCCAATGCGCGCGATACCGGATGCAGGGAAAGCTGCGCAATCGCCGACGCGAATTGCAGGGCCTCATCGGCAGACCAGCCATCACGAACGCGAATGTTGCTGACTTTCATGCGGTCATTGGTCAGCGTGCCGGTCTTGTCAAACACCACCGTATCAATGCCTGCCATCATCTCCAGCGCCTGCAATCGGCGTGTCAATACACCCCGCTTGGCCAACGCGCCGGCAGAAGCCAGCATGGCGGCAGGCGTCGCCAGCGACAGGGCACATGGACAGGTAACCACCAAGACCGCGACCGCCGCCATCAAACCGCGCGCCGGATCCGTCGGCCACCAGTAAACAACGGCGCCCAGTGCCGCCAGGAGCACCAGCAGCAGAAATGGCCGGGCGATACGATCAGCAAGAATGGCGAGCCGCGGCTTGTCGGTCGCCGCCTTTTCCATCAGCGTGACGATTTGTGCATAACGTGTATCCTGACCGACCTTGCTGACCCGCATCAGGATGGCGGAAGACAGGTTATGACTACCGGCAATCAGTTCGGCATGCAGTGTCTTTTTTACCGGGCGCGATTCGCCGGTAAGCAGCGCTTCGTCTGCCTGCGTTTCGCCATCAATCAACTCGCCGTCTGCAGGAAATGCCTCGCCCGGCAAAATACGCAATACATCACCCTGCCGGATGCGCCGACTGGATATCCGCTCGAAGCTGCCGTCTGACATCTGGCGCTCTACGCTTTCAGGCAGGCGCCGCATCAAGTCATCGAGTGCACCGGCCGTCTTGTTGCGCAAACGCGTTTCCAGCCAACGTCCGGTCAGTAGGAAAAAGACGAACATGGTGATGGAGTCAAAATAGACTTCTTCAGCCCACCAGCCTTACGGC
>JAEWTK010000243.1 GCA_023459535.1 Pseudomonadota bacterium | reverse complement strand
GTGCATGATGGCGATCTGACCAGCCGGACCGCCGAAACTGATGAATCCCAGCTTGAGCCAGTACCAGAAGGCTTCGCGCAGGCTGACAGCTTGCGGCTTCGAAGTATTCATATTTGCTCTACCGCTTTCAGTATCCGGTCATAAACGATACGGATGCGCGCCGGTACAGGACCCCGCTGCGGGCGATAAACATAGATATCCCACGGCGGCGGGGTAAATTCCCTGAGCACAGTCACCAGCCTGCCTTCTCTGATATGAGGCTGTACCAGGCAATCCGCGATCTGGCCGAAACCTGCGCCCTGCAAGACCATGCTTAATTCGGTTTCGGCATCATCCGTAACAAAGACCCGCTGATTCGGGGTCAACTGCTGGCCATCTTCGAAGTACCAGGGCCAGGCACGGCCCGAGCTATTGTCGATCAGCGCCACTGTGGGCAACTCGGACAGTGCCTCTATGCTCTCTGGCACACCTACCCTGGCAATCAACTCCGGCGTGGCGACTGCCAAAAAAGTGATCTTGGCCGCCGCCCGGGCGACAAAACTGCTATCACGCAAAAACCCGACTCTCACCCCGATGTCGATCTGCTGTTCGATGACATCGGTAATCGTATCGGACAGACGCAGGTCCAGCCTGATCTGCGGGTACTGCTTGCTGATTTCAGCCAGCGTATCCAGCAGAAAACGTCTGCCAATAACCGTAGGGGCCGTGATCCTGACGGTACCGGCCACGTCTGCTTCCGGCATCGCACCATTCGGCCGGAACAGCTCATCAATTTCGGCGATACTTCCTTTTGCCCTTAACGATAGTTGTTCGCCAAAGTCGGTAATGCGCATGTGCCGGGTATTACGATAGAACAGCGGCTCGCCTATCGTGTTTTCAAGTTCCTTGATGGCCCGGGTCACGGCTTGTGGCGAAACGCCCAGACGCACCGCTGCGTCCTTGAAGCTGGGAGATTCCGCAGCCACACAAAAGATACGCATCATTTCCAGTCGGTTCAACATGCGTTAATTATTCCACGAATTGGAATTCTCAAATAAACATATTTCCATTTATTGGATGTCATGAATTCAGCATACTTGCATGAGACTATTTTCCGCACCACCCGAAAGTTCATGAGGATGACATGCTGACTTTAAATATCAATGGCCAGGAACGGCAACTGGATGTACCCGAAGACATGCCCATATTATGGGCCTTGCGAGATGTCGCGCAGATGACAGGCACCAAATTCGGTTGCGGCATGGCGCAATGCGGCGCCTGCACCGTACATCTGGATGGCCAGCCGATACGCTCCTGCGTGACGCCGGTCGCAGCGGCAGTCGGCAAGAAGCTCACCACCATCGAGCAAATGAGCAATGATCCGGTCGGACAGGCCGTACAATCGGCGTGGCAGGAACTGGATGTCGTGCAATGCGGCTTCTGCCAGTCCGGACAGATCATGGCGGCAACCGCCCTGCTCGCCTCAAACAAGTCGCCGACCGATGCTGACATCGATGCCGCCATGAACGGCAATATCTGCCGCTGCGGCACCTACCCACGCATCCGCGCCGCCATTCATCATGCGGCTGAAAAACTGGCCTGAGGATTACTCCATGGAAATCAAGAACATCTCCAGACGCACCTTCCTCAAAGCATCGGCGTTCATCGCCGGTGGATTGGTGATCGCCTTCGCCATCCCCCATGCCAAACGTTTCATGAACAAGGCCCCGGCAGGCGGCGACGCGCAGAACTTCACCCCTAACGCCTTCCTGCATATCGGCAATGACGACACGATCACCGTGCTACTGGCACACAGCGAGATGGGCCAGAGCATCTGGACCACCCTGCCCATGCTGATCGCCGAAGAACTGGATGTGGAACTGGAACGCATACGCATCGAGCATGCGCCGGCTGCACCGGTCTATGCACACACGGCCTATGGTCTACAGATCACAGGCGGCTCCACTACCACCTGGTCCGAGTTCGACCGCTACCGTCAGGCCGGCGCCATGTCACGTACATTGCTGGTCATGGCTGCCGCGCAAAGACTGGGGGTACAACCCGAAGACTGTCTTACTGAGAACGGCGTGGTGATCGTCGGCGACAAGCGTCTGACCTATGGCGAACTGGCGGACGACGCTGCCAAGTTGGAGGCGCCGGCCGAAGTCCCGTTACGCGACCCCAGCCAGTGGAAGATCATCGGCAAGGCCACCAAACGCCTCGACAGCCGCGAAAAGATTGATGGCAGCGCTATCTTCGGTCAGGACATCCAGTTCGAAGGCCTGAAAACTGCCGTCGTGGCACGCTCCCCGTATTTCAAGGGCAAGCTAAAATCGTTCGATGACTCTGCCGCCAAGCAGATTCCCGGCGTAGTCAAGGTCGTCGAGGTACCGACCGGCGTCGCCGTTGTCGCCGACAACTTCTGGGCAGCCAAGCAGGGTCGCGATGCGCTGAAGATCGAATGGGACGCAGGCCCCAATGCCGGCCTCGATAGCGAACAAATGTTCGCCGATTTTCGTCAGATGGCGAGCGGCAAAGGGGCTGTCGCCTCTGCCGCGGGCGAGCCTGGCTCCACGTTCAATCAGGCCAGCAAAACCATCACGGCCGAATATACCGTGCCCTACCTGGCCCACTCACCGATGGAACCACTCAACTGCACCGTGAAGATTGGCAAGGACAGCTGTGACATCTGGACAGGCACCCAGGCACCCGGCCTTGAACAGGCTGCTGCCGCTGCCATCCTTGGCATGAAGCCGGAGCAGGTCAATGTGCACACGCCATTCCTCGGTGGTGGTTTCGGCCGTCGCGGCAATCCGGCCACCGACTTCGTCTCCGAAGCGACCAATGTCGCTAAAGCCGCCGGCATGCCGGTCAAGACTATCTGGACGCGCGAGGATGACGTCAAGGGCGGCTTCTATCGCCCGATGAACCTGCATCAGGTCAAGATCAGCCTCGATGAAGCCGGCAACCCACTCGCCTGGCAGCACACCTGTGTAGGCCAGTCCATCATGACCGGCACACCGTTCGAGGCTTACATGATCAAGGACGGCGTCGATGCCACCTCGGTCGAAGGCGTGGCCGATTCGCCCTACATCAAGGCGACACCACATCATCTGGTCGACTTGCACACACCGAAGATCGATGTGCCGGTCTTGTGGTGGCGTTCCGTCGGCCACAGCCAGAACGCCTTCGTAATGGAAAGCCTGATCGACGAGATGGCGCATGCTGCCGGCCGCGACCCCCTCGAATACCGCAGGTATCTGCTGAAGGATCATCCGCGCCATCTGGCGGCACTGAACCTGGCCGCCGAAAAGGCGCAATGGGGCAGCAAGTTGCCGGCCGGCGTGTTCCGTGGTCTGGCAGTGCATGAGTCATTCGGCAGTTATGTCGCTGAAGTGGCCGAAGTCTCGGTGGCGAATGGCGAAGTCAAGGTGCATCGCGTGGTCTGCGCCATCGATTGCGGGCTGGTAGTCAATCCGGAATCACTGGCGGCACAGATGGAATCCGGCATCGTCTTCGGCCTCAGCGCCGCATTGACCGGCAAGATCAGCCTGAAGGACGGCCAGATCGAGCAGACAAACTTTAACAACTACCCGGTTCTGCGCATGAACCAGATGCCAAAAGTAGAAGTACATGTCGTGCCAAGCACAGACAAGATGGGCGGCGCTGGCGAGCCGGCAACCCCACCTATCGCACCTGCCGTCACCAATGCCATCTTCGCCGCCACAGGCAAGCGCATCCGTACCCTACCGATCGCCGACCAACTGGCCTGAGTCCATGAACTCGCTAGATTGGGAAGTGCTGACCAAGGCGTGCGAATGGCTTCAGAACGGCCACCGTGTACATTTGTTCACCGTGGTGCAGACCTGGGGCTCGGCACCACGTCTACCCGGCGCCATCCTTGCCATCAGGGAAGATGGTCAATTCAGCGGTTCGGTTTCCGGCGGCTGTATCGAAGACGATCTCGCAGACAAGGCGCGGCATGGACAATTGCCTGAATCCGTCGCCATGATGGATTACGGCGTCAGCCGCGATGAAGCACAACAATTCGGCATCCCTTGCGGCGGCAGACTGCAGATCTTCGTCGAGCCACTGGCGAATATCGAACAACTGCAACCCTTGATTCAGCACATCGAGCAGCGACAGCTGGTACAACGCTCGATCAATATACATAGCGGCCAGGTCCGGCTGGGCGAGGCGCTGGCCGGCAGTTCCGCACGACTGGAAGGCGACTGGTTCCATACCTATTTCGGGCCGAAATGGCGCCTGCTGATCATCGGTGCCAACCAGTTGGGCAGCGCGCTGGCCAACATGGCACAGATGCTGGATTTCGATGTCATGGTCTGCGAACCGCGTGAGGATATCCGCGCACAGTGGCAGGTCGAGGGCACGCGCTGGGTGGAGGGCATGCCGGATGATGTTGTACAGCACATCAGGCCCGATGCGCATACCGCCATCGTCGCCGTGACACACGACCCCAAGCTGGATGACATGGCCTTGCTCGAAGCCCTGAAATGCGATGCGTTTTATGTGGGTGCTCTGGGCTCACGCAAAAACCAGGAGAAACGGCGCGAACGCATGCGCATGTTCGACTTGGGTGAAACTGAAATCGCCCGCCTGCATGGCCCGGTAGGCCTCGCTATCGGCAGTCGTACGCCCTCTGAAATTGCCATCGCCATCCTGGCCGAGATCATTCAGGTTCGCAGTCAGCAGCGTATGGCTGCAACGGAATCCGCTGAATGTGCACAACAACACTGTCACGCTTGAACCCGAGAATGCCAGCCGCATCGGCTAGGCACTGGCGCTAATGCCTTGAGACTTTATTGCCCTGACAGGTCTGCCGGGGTGTCGATATCCAGCAGAATGCCCGGATCATTACATTCAACGCGTTCAACTTCTGCCGGGTATCTTTTAAACAGGATGCGGGCGCCCTGATCTCCACTCAGGGCCAGCAAATCAGCCAAAAACCTGGCAGCAAAGCCGACTGGATGCCCCCTTTTGCCCTGATAGCTTGGCACCACGATACCTGCACCGGCCGCAATACGGTTGGCGATCTCTCTTATGGTTTCCGGCTGGATATAAGGCATATCGCCCAAGGCAATGACAAAGCCGCGGGATTGCGGATAGTGCCTGATCGCATGACGGATGCCTGCTGCCAGACTATCTCCCATCTCCTGCTCCTGTTCGCCGCAGACAACCAACTGCATGCCGGCTGCGGCCAGCGTCGATTGCAACTCGACATACTGCGAACGCACCACAGCGATCGATTGCGGTAAAGCCGTCAGTAGATTCTGCGCCGAGGACAAGCCCAGCATGCGGCTGTCCGGCAATTTTTGCATCAGTTTGTTTTGTACGCCGAAGCGGCGTGAATGCCCTGCAGCCAGAAGTATGCCGACGACATCCATCTATGACCTGCTTTTGACATGAATCGGGAAATGAAACAATTGGCGGAGAGGGCGGGATTCGAACCCGCGACAGAGTTGCCCCTGTGCCACCTTTCCAGGGTGGTGACTTAAACCACTCATCCACCTCTCCGGTTTGGAGGCGGGATTATAGCGTAACTCTTGTATGTGTCCAAACTTCCGTTCGAGATTTCGAAATAATTCTGCAAATCAGTCGAGCTTGCCAAGCAAAACATAAGCATCGACTTCGCCCTTGCCTTTCACGGCAATCCGCCCAAGTGATTCGAATTTGAACTTGTCCTTCAACAACAGATAAGTCGCTTCTGTCACCTGCACACTATCCGGTGCAGCATAGTGCTCCATGCGGCTCGCCACATTCACCGTATCGCCCCAGAGGTCGTAGCTGAACTTGCTGTTACCGATCACGCCGGCAATCACCGGCCCGCTATTGATGCCGATGCGCATTTTCAGCTCCTTGCCATTCTTCAAGGCCACCTCCTGCAACACGGTCTGCATG
>JAEWTK010000242.1 GCA_023459535.1 Pseudomonadota bacterium | reverse complement strand
CTCGATATCGAGCGTTTGTATCTGGATTACAACCTCAACGAAAAACTCAATCTGCGTGCCGGCCGTTATTTGACTCCGGCCGGTCGCTGGAACCTGATCCATGCCTCGCCGCTGGTCTGGACATCATCCCGGCCGCTGGCCACCAGTCGCTTGTTCCCCATGGCGCTCAACGGCGTTATGTTGTACGGCGCCATTCCCTACAAGGAAGCGGCTTTCGAATACATGCTGTTTGGCGAACTGTTGAAGGATCAGGATCTTGAGCGTGACGAAATCGACTTCCGCGATACCTTTGGCGCGCGTTTCACACTGAGCGGCAGAACGGAGTGGGGTTTGTCGCTGTTGGAATTCTCCGAGCGCGATGTCGGCCGGCGCCGCTACCAGATGTTGGGGCTGGATTTTCAGCACAAGCAGCATGGCTGGGAATGGAGTGGCGAGGCCTTCCAGCGATTCCGCAATGACGGCAAGGATGGCGGTCATGGCGCCTACCTGCAGGCGGTGGCACCCATCATCGGGCACTGGTTCGCCATCGCCCGCCTGGAGAATTTCAGGCGGCCGGCAGAATCATCGGTCGATCGCTGGCTGATCGGTACGGCCTGGCGCCCTGTTCCCAATCGCATCTTCAAGATGGAATATGTGGGGGGCGATGAGCAACGCGAAGATTCGCCCAAAGGCTTTCTCGCCTCATTTGCGATCCTGTTCTGATGCCGACGATGTTGAATTTTCGCGTGATGTTGTTACTGCTTGGCTTGAGCCTGTTGCCGGTTGCGCCGGCACATGCGGCAGAGTCCGAGGTGCTGGCCATCATCGTGCCGGCGAATCTTGTCGTGAAGCGGCTCAGCGCTTCCGAGCTCAGCCTGATTTTTCTGCGCAAGAAACTCTATTGGTCCAACGGCAAGCGCATGCGCCCGGCCAACCTGCCGACACAACATGATCTGCGCCAGCGATTTTCGCAGCGAGTACTTGGCAGCCTGCCGGAGACGCAGGCGGAATATTGGAACGAACAATACTTCCATGGTGTGTTGCCGCCGCATGTGGTGAATTCGCAGGAAGCCATGTTGCGTTATGTCGCCGATACCGCTGGTGCCATCGGCTATGTCGATGCCTGTGCCGTGGATGGCCGGGTCAAAGTCGTGGCCTGGATCAACTATGATGGCAGTTGGCTGGTATCTCCACCGCCGTTGGCCTGCGATTAAGCCTGCAAAATTGGTAAGGTCATACGAAATTTGCAGGGTATCAGCCTGCAAATTTCGTATGATCGACCGTCAAATCCCTTCCTTCTGATTCGATATCACTCCGGATTTCTCCGAAAATTCCCCCTGAAATTTTTATATATAACTGATTATAAAGGTTAAATTATATATTTTGTGTGACATTTAAGTGACGGCGCAAGTGTTGGCATGGCGCTTGCGCATTATTCAGTATTCAAAACTGGAGTCCCTGAATATGTTGCCGGAAACCATGCCTGTTATGTCTGAGCCTGAAGATGAACTGCATTCTGACCAGAATGTAGACGCGGGTTCTGTTTGCCCGGGATTTGCCATCCCCGGCCTTGCGACGGAAAACACTGCAGATGATTTGCATCGCTATTTCAGCCGCAGACGTCTCACCGCACAGGTGCATCTGCATTCCGCTGAGAACGTGCATACCTCCATCTCGGGCCCCGAGGCCCAAGACAGGGCGGAGCTGGAACAATTCGTCCATCGCATCTTTGCCCGTGCCTACGATGCCAACGTCAAGGAGTTCATGCCGCAACTGATGAGCCTGCGCAATGACAGCGGCGAGTTGCTGGCCGTCTGCGGCCTGCGTCACGCTGAAAACAGCAGCCTGTTCCTGGAACGCTATCTGCCACAGCCGGTGGAGCATGTGATTTCAGCACAAAGCGGCCAGCCGGTGGTACGTAATGACATTGTCGAGATCGGCAATCTGGCCGTCGCACACCCCGAAACGGCACGCAGCCTGCTGGCGAGTATCAGCCTCTATCTGCACGGCACCAGCACCACATGGGGGGTGTTTACCGGTATCCCCAGCCTGCGCAACGCACTGAGCAAGCTCAACATGCATTTGTTGCCGTTGGGGTGGGCCAGCCTGGCGCACTTGGCAGAAAGCGAGCGGGCGGATTGGGGCCGCTATTACGATGAGAAGCCGCAGGTGATGGCGGTTAAACGCTTGGCGCCACCAACCTGCGCGAGCGCTGCATAATGGCGTTGCGCATTTTGCAGGCTGTCAAAGGCCATGCGTCTCAAGATCCCGATCGTATCGCCTTGCAGGGCGGTCACGCGACACTGAGTTATGCGGAACTGGTCTACGAGATTGATCGCATGCAGCGGCATTTTCTCGTCGAGGATGCACGTGTTTTGGGTCTGGTGGCAGACAACAGTCTGGCCTGGGCTGTTACCGATCTGGCGGCAATGGCGTCCGAACTCCCCATCGTGCCATTGCCCGCCTTTTTTTCAGCAGAGCAGCTGGCGCATGCCATTCGCGATGCCGGCATCAACCAGCTGATCACCGATCAGCCGATTGTCATGGAGCATTTGCTGCAGGGCGCCGGGTTCGGCATAAGGGCGTCGCAGCAGTATCAGGTTGCCGAGCGCTGGCTGACCAAGTTCACGTTGATGGATGTGCCGGCAGTGAAGCTGCCGCCGGCAACCTTGAAAATCACCTACACCTCCGGCACGACCGGCAACCCCAAAGGCGTCTGCCTCGGTCTGCAGGCGATCGAACAGGTGGCATGCAGTCTGCTGACAGCGACGCGCGCGAACGAAAACGATGTGCACCTCAGCGTGTTGCCGCTTTCCACTTTGCTGGAAAACATCGCGGGTCTTTATGTGCCATTGCTGGCCGGCGCACGCGCGGTGATCCGGCCCTGTCAGGAAGTAGGCTTGAGCGGCGCCAGCGGACTGGACCCGCAGAAGATGTTGCAGGCCATGCTGCTGGCAAAGGCCAGCACATTGGTGCTGACGCCGGAACTGCTGAAGGCGTTGGTGATGATGGCGGAGGCCGGTGCGCCGGTACCCGACAGTTTGCGTTTCGTCGCCGTCGGCGGCGCGACCGTTTCCCATGCCTTGCTTGAGCGTGCGGAGCGCGCCGGTCTGCCGGTGTTCGAGGGTTATGGCTTGTCCGAATGTTGTTCCGTGGTCGCCGTCAACACACCGCCGGCCCGTTTGCAGGGTAGTGTCGGCAAGCCGTTGCCGCACGTGCAGCTGCGCTTTGCCGAGGACGGCGAGATCCTGGTCGCCGGCAGCACCATGCTGGGTTATACCGGTGCGGTCGAATCGGAACAGGAGGCGAAAGGCAACAGCTTCTGGCCGACCGGTGACATTGGCTATCTGGATGATGCCGGCTATCTGTATATCAGCGGGCGCAAGCGCAATGTATTCATCACCTCCTTTGGCCGTAACGTCTCCCCCGAATGGGTCGAAAGCCAGCTGGCGCAATCGCCGAAGATCGTGCAGGCCGCACTGTTCGGTGAAGCGCGGCCGTGGAACACCGCGTTGATTGTGCCCGCGTCCGGCGCCAGCGATGCGGATATCGAGCAGGTCGTTAGCCAGGTCAACGCCGGATTGCCGGATTATGCACGCGTCGGCCGCTGGCTCTATGCCGATACGCCTTTCAGCAGCCAGAACCGGCAGCTGACCCCTAACTTCAGGCTGCGCCGCGATGTGATCTGGCAGGCCTATGCCCCAAGAATCAATACTTTGTATGAGGAAATCGATAATGTCTGTGTATGAAAAACTGCTTGCTGCCACCGTGCATGAACGTGAAGCACTGTTCAATTTGCCCTTGCTGCGTGCAGGGGTCGTCGGTCAGGTCAGTCTGGAAGCCTATATTGCCTTTCTGACCGAGGCCTATCACCACGTCAAGCACACCACGCCCTTGCTGATGGCCTGTGGCGGTCGCTTGCCGGAGCGCTATGAGTGGTTGCGCGAAGGCATGGCCGAGTATATCGAGGAAGAACTGGGGCATCAGGAATGGATATTGAACGATATCAAGGCCTGCGGCGGCGATGCCGAAGCCGTGCGCCGCGGCAAACCGGGTCAGGCGACCGAACTGATGGTGGCCTATGCCTATGACATGGTGTACCGCGTCAATCCGGTCGGCTTTCTCGGTATGGTGCTGGTGCTGGAAGGTACCAGCACGGCCATGGCAACGCAGGCCGGTGCCGCCATCCAGCAAAGCCTGGGTCTGGGAAAGCAAGCGTTCACTTACCTGACATCGCACGGTTCACTGGATGTCAGCCACGTTGCTTTCTATGAAACCCTGGCAAATCGTATTGAAGACCCTGCAGACCAGCAGATGGTGATAGACAGCGCCAAGATGTTCTACAAGCTCTATGGTGATATTTTCCGTGATCTGGGGCAACGTTTTCTGTCCGCTGAGATGCTGGAGGCGGCATGAGCCTGGCCGGCAAACGCGTCCTGCTGACCGGCGCTACCGGCGGCATTGGCCGACATCTGGCGCTGAAGTTGGCGTCAGAAGGCGCCGAGTTGGCGTTGGTCTGCTATGACGCGCAAAAGCTCAATGCCTTGGCTGATGTGATTTCGTCACGCGGAGGCAAGGCCAGTATCATCGTCGCTGATTTCAACCACGCCCATGCGGCGCAAGGCGTTGCCGATGCAGCGAAGCTGAAGATGGGCGGTGTCGATGTCCTGGTCAACAATGCCGGCATCCTGGATTTTGTGCAGTTCGCCGAACAGGACCCGCAACGCATCGCGCAGATGATCCAGGTCAACCTGACCGTACCTTTGCAGCTGACACGCGCATTGCTGCCGGATTTCATCGCCCGCAATAGTGGCCAAATCGTCAATGTCGGTTCCATTTTCGGTTCCATCGGTTTCCCGCATTACGCCAGCTATAGCGCGACCAAGTTCGCCATGCGCGGTTTTTCGCAAGCGTTGCGCCGTGAATTGGCCGGTCATGACATCGCCGTCACCTATGTCGCGCCACGCGCAGTGAAGACACCGATCAACGACGCGATTGCCACCGAAATGTTCAAGGCGACCGGCACCCATCTGGATGAACCGGAGTTGGTCGCCGAAAAGATTTTGCAGGCCATGATTCGCGGCAATGGCGAGAGTTATATCGGTCAGCCGGAATCGTTTTTTGCCTGGCTCAATGGCTTTTTGCCAAGCCTGGTCAGTATGGGGCTGAAAAAGCAGACCGAGATCGCCCGGCCCTATGCCAGCCGTTCCCGAACCACCACCAAGTAAACCCGGAGGAGATACCACCATGAGGAAATTACTCACCGCACTGACATTGATTTGCAGTTTTTCGTTGCTGACGCTGGGATCCGCGGCCTTTGCCGCAGAACCCTTGCCGGCCGATATCGTGCAATTGCAGCACGACTGGGCCAAGGCCAATTACCACACGCCGGAAAAGGAGCAGGAGAAGGCGTTCGAGGCGCTGGCCGAACGTGCACGCCAGATCACCGAGCAGCATGTGCAATCCGGCCAAAATGCACCTGAAGCCATGATCTGGGAGGCCATCATTCTGAGCGGCTATGCCAAGGCCAAGGGCGGGCTGGGTGCGCTGAAGCAGGCCGAAAAGGCACGCGATCTGCTGCTGGCAGTAGAAAAAGCCAATCCGCAGGCTCTGCAGGGTTCCGCCTATACCACGCTGGGTTCACTGCATTACAAGGTGCCGGGCTGGCCGCTCGGCTTCGGTGACAAGAAGAAAGCACGCGCCTATCTGGAAAAGGCACTGCAGATCAATCCGAATGGCATCGACCCGAACTACTTCTATGCCGATTTCCTTAGCGAACGTGGTGAATACGAGCAAGCCATTCAGCACTACGAAAAGGCCTTGGCAGCGCCTGCCAGACCGGGGCGCGAAGATGCCGATGCCGGTCGCCGTCAGGAAATCGAGGCCGGTATGGAAAAAGCCAGGAAGAAACTTTGAGCCCAGGCCTGCATAGCCGATAAACAGAAAAACGGATAGGACACCCATAGATGAATCAGCAAGCGAGCAGTGAACTGGAATTTGCCGGCAAGTACGACGCCGAACATGCGCAGGAATATTTCGAGAAGCACGAGTACGAGTTCTGGCGCCGGCTCTCAAATTGGCGCGACCATCAGATCGCGCGCAAGGCCTTGCGCCTGGCCGGTAATCCGAAGTCCGTGCTGGATACCCCTTGCGGTACCGGCCGTTTCTGGGATGTGCTGGCCGAAGACCCGGAGCGCATCATTCACGCCAGCGACTACAACCAGACCATGATCGATGCAGGTATGGCCAACCGGCCGAAGCACATCACGCAACGGATTCACGGTTTTCAGGCCTCCGCTTTCGAGCTGTCGGTCCCGGACAACTTCGTCGACAGTATCTTCTGCATCCGTTTCATGCACCACTTGGGCAAACCGGAGCAACGCCTGCAGCTGCTGAAAGAATTTCATCGCGTCACCCGCGACACGGTGATCGTTTCGCTCTGGGTGGATGGCAATTACAAGGCCATGCGCCGTCGGGCGCAGGACGAACATCGCAAGTCACATCCGTATCAGAACCGTTTCCTGATTCCGGCGGCCACCATCGAGGCGGAGTTCGCCGCCAGTGGCTTTGAAGTGGAAGCGCGGTTGGATTTCCTCAAGTACTACCACATGTGGCGCACCTATGTGCTGCGCAAGAAACAGGATTGAAGCGCATGACAGTCATGGAATACATCAGCGCGGCATGGCGCCGTACGCTGCATCAGAATCATGCCGACAGTTTCCTTGCGCTCTGGAAGTTGCAGCAGGATAACTGGTTCGAGGAACCCAACTACCGTCGCGGCGGCTGGAGCGGTGTCTGCACGGCTGCACTGCAGCTGGATGATGACAGCCAGACTCAGGTCTTCATCAAGCGCCAAGAGAATCACGTCTACCGCAGTTGGCAGCATTTTTTGCGTTTGCGCCCGACCTTCGAGCGCGAATATCGCAATATCCGGCTTTTCAACCGCTACGACATTCCGACTGCCGGCCTGCTTTACTACGGACAACGCCAGCAGCAGGGCAAGCAGCAGGCGATGCTGATGATGCTGGCGCTGCAGGGCTACCAACCGCTGGGTGATGGCCAGACCTTGATCACCGCCGGCATGGGTCGTGCGACCCGCCAGCGCTTGTTCGACAGCGTGGCGGCTGCCATGCGTCGTATGCATGCACATCGCTTTCAGCACAGCTGCCCCTATCCAAAGCATATTTTCGTCAAACAGCAGCCGGATGGCAGTTTTCTGACCTGTTTCATCGATCTGGAAAAAGCGCGCAGGAGATGGAGCGGCAAACAGGCGGCACTCAAGGACCTCGGCATATTGCATCGGCACACTTGCGGTTGCAGCAGAACCGAGCGGCTGCGTTTTTTCCTGACCTATCGGCAGGAGAAGCGCCTGAGCCCGGAATCGAAACGAATGCTGGCCATCATCACGCGGCCCAAGGCTTCGCGTCCGCTGCCCTGCGGCAAGCCGTCTCCCGCAACATCTGTCAAACCTGAACATGAAGCATCATGAGAATTGCAGCAATGAAAAAATCCGCAGTACAAAACGCCAATGCAGAACGCAAGGCCGTGTTTTTCCCGTTGTTTCTGGTATCGATCGCGCTGGTCAGCTGGTTCTTGCTGAGGCTGGTGCTCTGGCTGGAAGTCGGGCCGGAGGAGATGACTGCGGTCGAGTCGCTCAAGGTCTTTGCGCTCGGCACCTGGTTTGATGTCTGGACACTGGGTTATCTGGCCAGTGCCTTCCTGCTGGGTTCGGCGCTGCTCGGCAACCGGCTGCGCGCCGGCAGGACGGTGCGCGTCATGTCGTGGCTGATTGCCTGGCTCGTGGTCGCCGCCCTGCTGTTCGGCATGGTGGCGGAATACCTGTTCTGGGAGGAATTCACGACACGTTTCAATTTCATCGCGCTGGATTATCTGATCTATACCACCGAGGTTATCGGCAATATACGCGAATCCTATCCGGTGCCATGGATCCTGACGGCCATTGCCCTACTGGCCAGCATGATTGTCTGGCTCAGCAGCCGTTATCTGGATTTCAGTGCGACGCCGCACAGCTGGTCGCGTCGCGCTGCGCTGATCGGTCTGGCGCTTGGCCTGCCTTGGCTCAGCGGCGTCGCCGCCAATCTCGATCAAACCGGTCTGGCCGGCAATGCCTATGCCCAGGAGCTTGGCGCCAATGGCCTGTTCAATCTGGCAGCAGCCATGCGTCGCAACGAACTGGACTACAACCGCTTCTATGCCACCATGCCTGAACGTGAGGCGTCGGAGGTGCTGGCCGCCATCGGCGTCAAACGCAAACCCGATGTACGGGTCATTCGTGCCCGTTACGAGGAAGACCGCGCAACCTTGGGACCATTCCACAAGCGGCCGAAAAACGTGGTCATGATCACGGTGGAAAGCCTGTCAGCAAAATATCTTGGTGCCTATGGCAATAGCGAGAATCTGACGCCAAACCTGGACCGCCTGATGCAGGAAGGCCTCAAGTTCGAGCGCCTGTTCGCTACCGGTACCCGTACGGTCCGCGGTCTGGAAGCATTGTCACTGGGAACGCCGCCAATCCCCGGTCAGGCTATCGTGCGCCGGCCGAATAGCGACCATCTGGGCACCTTGGGTGAATATCTGGAAATTCAGGGATTCGCTACCGAGTTCGTCTATGGCGGCTACGGCTATTTTGACAACATGAATGCCTATTTTCAGGGCAATGATTTCAAGGTGACGGACCGTACCGATTTTGACGAAAAATCCATCGTCATGGAAAACGTCTGGGGGGTGGCCGACGAAAGCCTGTTCGACAATGCCATGCAGTCGCTGGATGCGGCGGCTGGCGGCGACCGCCCCTTCTTCATGCAGATCATGACGACCAGTAACCACCGGCCTTATACTTTCCCCGAAGGGCGTATCGACTTGCCGCAGGGCAATCGCCGCGCAGCGGTGAAATACACCGACTATGCCATCGGCCGTTTCATCGAACAGGCCAGGAGCAAACCCTGGTTCGACGATACGCTGTTCGTCATCGTTGCCGATCATTGTGCGTCGGTGGCGGGCAAGACACGCCTGCCGGTGGCCAAATACCACATCCCCATGCTCTTTTATGCACCGGCGCTGCTGAAGCCCGGCCGTTACGAACGACTGGTCAGCCAGATCGACGTGCCGCCGACCCTGCTGGATCTGCTGGGAGTTGCCGGTTCGGAACAGTTTTTCGGTCACAACATGTTCACTGACGACCATGTCGCGCCGCGCGCCTTTGTCAGTAATTATCAGTCGCTCGGCTATTACAAGAACGACCAGCTGATCGTGCTGTCGCCGCGACAAGTGGTGGAAGCTTATCGTATCGATCCGGTGACCTACGAAGCGGAGCCGGCCAGTGCCGACCCGCAACTGGTCAAGGAAGCTATCGCCTACTACCAGACCGCGGCCCGTGCCTTCAAGGACGGCGGCTTGAAGGAATTGCCGGTGTTGGCCGCGATGCCTGAGCAAGCGCCGGTCGCGAACTGAACGATGTCGGTCAGGATGAAGGCAAGCCTGGGTGCGCCCTGGTTCCGGCGTGCCGTGCTGGGGCTGGCGGCGACCGCCGTGTTGCTGCTGCTTTTGGGTCAATACACCGATATCGATCTTTGGATCGAGGATTACTACTACGACGAGGAACAGAAGGTTTTTCCATGGCTGGACAGCTGGTTCGCCAAGGACTTGATGCACGGCTATGTGAAGAACGTCATCATCAAGAGCGGCTATCTGCTGTTGCTGGTGGTGGTATGGGATTTCCTCCGTCCCTGGCAGAGGATTACGCCCTTCGTCAGAAGCCGCTTGCGCTTCGTCGCTGCAGCATCGCTGCTGGTGCCGACCATCGTCCGTGGCGTCAAGCAGTTCTCCGTACTGCATTGCCCGTGGA
>JAEWTK010000241.1 GCA_023459535.1 Pseudomonadota bacterium | reverse complement strand
GACCAGGTCACTGAATATGGTGAGAAAAAAGGTCAGCAACAACACCGCCTTGTCCGATTTCGGCGCGGTTCGCACCATGTGCTTGAAGCGGTGCATCTCGCTCATGTTGTAAGCCACGACGAACAGAATGGCGGAAAGTGCTGCCAGCGGTATGTGCGAAGCCAGCGGCGCCAGCACCAGCACAATGATGATCAGGGTTGCCGCATGCACCAGCCCAGCGACCGGACTGGTAGCGCCGTTGCGGATATTGGTTGCGGTTCTGGCGATGGCGCCGGTGGAGGCAAAACCGCCAAACAACGGCGAAAAGATATTTGCGACGCCCTGCCCGATCAGCTCCTGGTTGGAGTCATGTTTGGTGCGCGTCATGCCGTCAGCCACCACGGCAGACAACAGCGACTCGATAGCGCCGAGCAAGGCAATGGTGAATGCCGGACCGATCAGCTTAATGGTATCGGACAGTGAGATGGAGGGCACTTCGAACTGCGGAAGGCTTTGTGGAATGCCGCCGAAAGCGCTGCCGATTGTTGCCACGCCTTCAAAATCGAAAATCCAGTGCAGGGTGGTAGCAACCACCATGGCAACCAACGGTGCCGGCACGCGCTTAAGATAACGCGGTGAGAGCAAAAGCACCGCCAGCGTCAGCAGTGCGAGCATGGTCGTTGCCAGATGCAGCCCGGGAAAGGCCTCGATCAGGTGCCAGAACTGCTGATGGAAATGCTCGATCCCAGGATTCATTTCCAGCCCGAAAAAGTCTTTCCACTGACCGACAAAGATGATGACGGCGATACCGCTGGTAAAACCGACAATGACCGGGTCCGGGATGTATTTGATGACGCCACCAAGACGTGTCAGCCCCATGATCAGAAGAATGACGCCGGCCATCAGTGTGGCCACCTGCAGGCCCTGGATGCCGTATTTGGCCGTGACACCGGCCAGGATGACGATGAAAGCGCCGGTCGGGCCGGCGATCTGCAAGCGGCTGCCGCCGAACAGTGAGGTCAACCCGCCTGCAACGATGGCGGTATACAATCCCTGCTCCGGTTTGGCGCCTGAGGCGATGGCAAAGGCCATAGCGAGGGGCAACGCTACTACGCCCACGATCACACCGGCCAGAATATTGTTCAGCCAGTGGCCTTTCGCAAGCAGGCCGGCACGCTTCGCCTCGAGAATGGCGATCATGGCAGGCAACAGAACGTTTGTATCATGATGTGAATTATATTAACATGTAATTCACATAAATTGAATCGCCGATATGGAAAACAGAACCGCAAGACTGACCCTGCTGATCGACCCGACAAAAAAGCAGATTTTCGAAGAAGTTTGCGCCATGCGCGACCTGACACCTTCGCAAGTAGTACGCCAGATGATTCGAGATTACGTGCAGCAATACGGCACTGAAGACCAGCTTGCGCGCATGCCGCTCAATCTCAAATCCGAAAAGAAATGACCCTGCCGGTTCAACTGCGTCCGCTGAATACAGACGACTTTCCCCGGTTGATGAAGCTATGGCAGGCGGCAGAAACCATCGTCATACGTGAATCCGACAACGCGGAAACCTTCAGGCGCTTTCTGCAACGGAACCCGAAAAGCAGCTTCGCGGCCTATGCTGGCGCCCGCATGGTAGGTTCTGTATTGGCCGGCCATGACGGCTGGCGCGGCTACCTCTATCACATGGCGGTCAAGCCCGATTACCGCGAGCGTGGCATTGCCGGTCAGCTGGTCAACGCTGCCGTGCATCAACTGCGCGAGGAAGGCATCAGCAAGGTTCATTGCCTGGTGAAGAAGGACAACCTGATCGCCCAGCAATTCTGGGAAGCCTGCAGTTTCAGGCTGCGGGATGAACTACTGGATTATTCGATTTAATTATTCAAATTTAACGAGCAGATTTAACTTTAGAGACGAGAAAGAGAAACAAGATGTCAAACATTCCACCATGCCCCCAATGCACTCTGGAAAACACCTATCAGGATGGCAGTAACTACGTCTGTGCCGATTGCGGCTACGAATGGCCGATGAACGAGGTCGCCGAGGCGGAAGAAGGTCGTCAGGTCAAGGACGCCAACGGCAATCTCCTGCAGGATGGCGATTCGGTCGTGCTGATCAAGGATCTGAAGGTGAAAGGCTCATCCATCACCCTGAAGCAAGGCACCAAAATCAAGAGCATCCGTATTGTCGATGGCGACCATGAAGTGGATTGCCGTACCGACGCGGGACAAATGATGTTGAAGGCCTGCTTTCTGAAGAAAGTGTAAGGCCCACATATACACAAGCACCAAAGATCAAGGCCCGTCAGGTTTCAATCTGACGGGCCTTTTTCATCCAACTTGATCTTGCTGGTTTGACCTGCCGCTATTTGAATCGACGGAATGAGCCAGTCACCACGCCCCATATCTCAAACTGCATATCGCCCGATATCTCGATCGGACTGTAACTGCCACTGGAATTCGCCGGTAACAGCCGAGGCGCACCGCTTTTGGTCTTGCCCAGCGTCTTGATGGTGAATTCACCATCGATCATGGCCAGTACGATATCGCCGACACTGGCAACTCTCGACCGATTGACCACGGCCTTATCACCCGGCATCAGGCCGACATCGATCATCGAATACCCCTGGATGGTCACGAAAAAGGTGCTGTCGTTATCCTCGATGAGGAAATGGTTGGGATCGAGCCGCTGTTCGACATGGTCATCTGCCGCTGACGGCACACCAGCCGGCACCTTGGAACTGTAGAGCGGCAACTCCAGCGCCAGACTGTCCGCCGCTGGATATTCAAATGCACCGACAGCATCAAGATTTTCCGCCGCCCGCTTCTTCACCAAAGCCGAAACGAAATCCTTCACCGTCGAAGTCGTGCTGGCCGGTACGCGGATGACCGTGGTGGGCTCATTAAGACCGTGGGCAGGTTTGCGGCCGGCGCCAAGTCGTTTGCCGCCGTGGGATTTGATGGAATCGCTCATGATGTTTCTTGATTTTGTAACAAAAACAAGTCTACGTTTGAAGCTACCCGTCGGCAAGCTATTTTTGGCAAGATGCTATAAGGTTGTCTCTGAAAAGATGTATTTGCCGGACCATCCTCACAATATATCCATAATTAATATATTTTTATATATAATGTTTACCTTCACCAAGCAACCGAGGCCAGTATGAAAATCGTCGTCATTGGAGGCGTTGCTGCCGGCATGTCCGCCGCCGCCCGTGCAAGAAGATTGAGCGAATCAGCGCAGATCGTCGTGCTGGAACGCAGTCGCTATGTGTCATTTGCCAACTGCGGGCTGCCCTACCACATCGGGGGAGACATTCAGGACCGGGAACAACTGGTGCTACAGACCCCGCAAACACTGGCAGAATCACTGAACCTGGATGTGCGCATCGGCCACGAAGTGGTCGCCATAAACACTGCCGAAAAGACCATCGTCGTACGCGAACTGGATACCGGGATCAAATATTTCGAGGCCTACGACAAGTTGGTGTTGAGTCCTGGCGCAAAGCCAATCAGACCGCCTTTACCCGGCATCGACCATCCACGCATTTTCACGTTGCGCAATATCGAGGATATGGATGTCATCAAAAGCAAGGTCGATGAAGGCGTCAGCCAGGTAGTCGTCATCGGTGGCGGCTATATCGGCATCGAGATGGCGGAGAACCTGCGCCAGCGCAATATCGAGGTCATTCTTGTTGAGCTGGCAGAGCAGATCCTGTCCGCCTCGCTCGACCCGGAGATGGCACGCGACATGCAGTATCACCTGCAATACCACGGTGTGCAGCTGAAGCTCGGCACCGCTACCAGCAGTTTCGAGGACAAGGATGGCAAGGTGCTGGTGCATCTGAATGACGGCAGCACAGTGGAATCTGACCTGGTCATGCTGGCAGTCGGCGTACGCCCAGACGTCGACCTGTTGAAAGGCACCAATATCACACTGGGTCCGCGCGGCGGCATTCAGGTCAACGTTCACATGCAGACCAGCGATTCGGATGTTTACGCCGCAGGCGATGCCGTTGAGGTCAAGGACACGATTACCGGCAACGACACACTTATTGCGCTGGCAGGTCCGGCCAACCGCCAGGGCCGTATTGCGGCTGACCATATCTTCGGCCGATACAGCGCCTATCAATCAACCCAGGGCACTGCCATCGTCAAGGTGTTTGAAATGACCGGTGGTGCCACCGGTGCCACGGAAAAGACACTGAAGCAGCAGAAAATCGACTATCGCAAGGTCTACCTGCATCCTTCCGGACACGCCAGCTACTACCCGGGTACGGCACCCATGCATATCAAGCTGCTGTTCGCGCCGGAAAACGGCCGCATACTCGGCGCGCAGGTTGTCGGTTACGACGGCGTGGACAAGCGCATAGACGTCTTTGCCACAGCCTTGCGTGGCAACATGACAGTCCATGACCTTGAAATGCTGGAACTGGCTTATGCCCCGCCCTACGGCTCGGCCAAGGACCCTGTCAACATGGCCGGCTTTGTTGCTTCCAACCTGCTCAAGGGCGACATCGAATTCTGGTATGCGGAAGATTATCCGGCGATAACGGAAGACAGCATGATCATCGACGTACGCGGCACCAAGGAATTCGAAACCTGGCATATCCCGAAGGCGATCAATATTCCGCTGGGCAAGCTGCGCAGCCAACTCGATTCGCTATCAAAGGACCAGCCCCTGTTCCTGTATTGCCGCGTCGGTTTCCGCAGTTATCTGG
>JAEWTK010000240.1 GCA_023459535.1 Pseudomonadota bacterium | reverse complement strand
GGGTTTGCAACTTGACCTGAAAACCCAGGCGCTGTTCCATGCAAGGAATTTCTTTATCAACGGTGAGCGCGTGCTTATGCAAGCCGGCTGGTCGACATGTCTGAAATCTCTGGCGGATGACAGGAGGTTGCCGGCTGAATCGCTTCAGCAGTTGGATGAGACCTTGCTGGCGCAACTGCATCAGTGGTATCTCGCAGGATATCTGCATTTGTCGGAAGCTGAACGAGGTATGACGCCATGACTGTCAATCATGAACTCATTCCCAACCAAGTGGTGCTGGGTGAGCGAAACTACGAGGCTGCGACGGTACTGTTGCTGGCGCAGGCCAAACGAGAGCTGAAAATTTTCGATCCGGATCTGAGCCGCGGCGCCTATCAGAGTCTGCGTGTGCATGAGGTGCTGAATGACTTTCTGGCGCGCGATCCAATGAACCGAGTGACCATTATTGTGCATGATGGTCAGTTCTTGACGTCGCATTGCCCCCGGTTGCTCGAACTGATGAAACGATATTCCCACAGCATGACGGTTTATCTGACTGATGAGCAGGCGAAGGTGGCGCAGGACGCCTTTGTGCTGGCCGACAATGCCGATTACCTGCACCGTTTTCATATCGACCATGCCAGATTCAAATATGCTCTGGGAGACGTGCCCGCTACCCGGCCATTGCACGAACGTTTTGATCAACTGCTGGAAGCAACGCACTCCAGACTGAGTGCGGTTGCCGTGGGTCTGTGATGAATCTGTCAGGCAGGCGGATTAACCCGTATGTCTACCGTCATGTGCTCTGGCTGTTCTTGTTGCTGGCGGGTGTTGCTATGGCAGCCGAGCAGTTCAGGATGATCACACTGCAGTATCGCATGGCGCGCGATGTGTTGCCTGTTATTGAACCACTGGTCGGCCCTGGGGGTTCAGTACGCGCCATTGATAATCATCTGTTGATTACTGCTAGCCCGGAACAGTTGGCTCAGATCGAAGCCGTGATAGAGCGGATGGATGTGATGCGCAGAAATGTTCGGATTACGGTCAGTCATGCTTCTGATCTGCAGTGGCAGCAGCGTGGAGCAGCCGTCCGTGGCAGAGTAAGTGCTGGCGATGTGGAAGTTGTCGTGCCGCCGGCTGTAGGCGATGGGGTCGGTTTGCAGGTTTATGACAGCAATACCAAGAGCTATGGTGCCGGTACCGAGTTCCTGACAGTGCTGGACGGAGAACAGGCCTTTATTCGGGTCGGCCAAATTATACCGTTTACCCAGCGATGGATTCTACTGACCAGACGCTATGCCATTGTGCAGGAGAATGTCGAGTTTCAGGACATCACCACCGGTTTCGCAGTCAGGCCGCGTTATATGGGCGATCAGGTCGAATTGGAGATCACGCCCAGAATTGCACGGTGGAATCAGGCGGGATTTATCGATTTCGAGGAGCTGAGCACGATAGTCCGGGTGTCACCGGGCGAGTGGTTTGATCTTGGCAGTACGATGCAGAACCGCGATGAAGTCAGCCAGGCCATTTTGGCGGGTGAACAGCGCGAGGAGCGTAGAAACTCGACCTTGCGTATCAGGGTCGATTGACTTGCATGTTGTCGATTGGCGACAAATAAAAATATTCCGGAACTATCTAAAAACACACTGTTTTTTTATTTCAGAACTGCTAGAATTCGCGCACTCGGAAAGTGATGTTGACGCCATCGTCTGACTTGATCAAATAAACCTTCCGTGCCAGGCCAAATTTTTTAACACATGATATTAAGGGAAATAAAAATGACACGTTCCGCTCTGTTAGCTGCACTTCTGGCTCTTGCTTTGACTGCTTGCGGTCAAAAGGAAGAAGCTGCTCCAGTTGAAGAAGCACCGGCTGTTGAAGAAGTAGCACCTGTTGCTGAAGAAGCTGCTCCAGTTGAAGAAGCAGCACCTGCTGCTGAAGAAGCACCTGCTGAAGCTGCTGCTCAGTAATTGTTTTGAGCATTTTGTAGTCAGATTTGACTGCAAATCAGCAAAAGAAAAGCCGGCTCTTGTGCCGGCTTTTCCATTTCAATATTTGCAATTATCGATTATTTCAGCATGCGCCAGTCAAATCCGACCGATTGATCAGCAATCCCAATCCATTCCTCTTTGCAGTTCAGTACCTTGCTCAATGCTTGTCTGGCCAATGATGGATGATTGTTCTTGGCGCTCAGGTGGGCGGCGATAATATGCTGTAGCTTGCTGTTGTCCAGCCTTGAGAGCAGTTCCGCAGCACTGGCGTTATCCAGATGGCCGAGTCTGCTCTTGACGCGATGTTTCAGTGGTCGCGCGTAAGGGCCGTTCATCAGCATGTCGATATCGTGGTTGCATTCCAGCATCAATGCGTCGCAACCGCTCAACATCCGTTCGATATGTGAGGTGGATGTGCCGGTGTCAGTCAATACGCCGAGCTTTTTACTGCCATCGCTGAAAGTGAATTGCACAGGTTCACGCGCGTCATGCGGAACCGGGAACGGATGAATCTCAAGATCTTGTATCGGTATAGACTCATGGCTGTCGATGAGGTGGATCCTGAACTCGGATTGGCTGGGAAAATAGCGTTCAGACATGGTGAGGGTGCCATGTGTCAACCAGACCGGGATACGGTATTTGTTGGCGAATTTGAAGACGCCACCGGCATGATCATCATGTTCGTGCGTGACCAGTATGCCGTTCAGGCTCTCCGGCAGTATATCGTATCTGGTCAGTCGATTGACTATCTCGCGTATGCCGAATCCGCAATCAAGAAGCAGGCGTGTCTTGCCTGCTTCTATTATCAATGCATTGCCGGCACTGCCGCTGCCAAGTGAAGCAAAACGCATGGCAGCGGGTTCTTTACCTCAATTGCTCATAGAGCAGGGTAGTGATGCGGTTGGCGGTGCTAGAGGTATCGCGCGATCCATTCTGTCTGACGACGACGATGTCTGAACCGCCGGCTTCGTTGTTATCGACCTTGATGCGATAGATGTTCTCACGTTGGGCTTCGTTCTCTGGTGCTTCCCAGAATTTCATGTACTCGCCCAGCGGCACACCTTTCTCTTCGGCTGCAGCTGCAGCTTCTTTTGCTTCCGGTGTTGGCTCCGGTTTTGTGTCTTCGGCATCCTTGTCATCACTACCCCAGAACTTCAGGGACTCCAGCAGACCCTTCTTCTTGCCGCTACTTTCTTCTGTGGCACCGAGGTCGGCATAACGGACAAAGTACAGGCCGCGTGAGCGGTCGCGGTCTTCGACCACAAAGCCTACGCGGTCAAGTGCCAGGCCGACTCTGCGCCATGCGCGGTCAAACTGGTCATTGACTTTGAGATTGAGCTGACCATCCGCTCCACGCTCGATGGTGGCACGTACTTCCGTGTTGACTGAAGCCACTACAGTCTTTGATTGCTGTTCAGTGACACCCAAGCGCACCATCAGGCGGCGTAACAACTCGGCATCGATATCCTCGGCGTTGGCGCGTTCTTCTTCAGCCTGCGTTCTCTTACCTTGGAGGCGGTAGCCGAGTTCATATGTGCCTGCCGCAGTCCTTACGCGCTCCTTGCCATCGTCGGCGGCATCCGCCACGGAGCGGTGGCTCAGGTAAATTTCTGTGGCATTGTTCTCACCACGATCAATACGCGTACGAAATTTCTGACGGGTCTGCAGGGTATTCAGTTTATCCAGCCAACCCTGGAACTTGTCCAGATAATTGCCCTTGTCGTCCTTGATGATGCTGGAAGGATCGACCCATTCGGTTTCCATGACGCCGGTTTCTGGGTTTTCCACACGCACGGCAAAGCCAAGGTCGTTCCAGAATTCACGGATGACCGGCCAGACCTTTTCCGGAGGTGCATCGACCACCAGCCAGCGCTGAGAACCGGCACGTTCCATTCTGACATTATCAGGATTGGGCAGGATGCGCTCCTGTTCCAGTACCGAGCCTTGACCTTGGGTATAACTGGAATAAGTGGTCGTACCGCCGGGTACGGCATAGGCGTCACTGGCGGAGATTGAAGTCAGATCGGGAGGCACTTCCAGTGGGCGTGAGCGACCGGCGGTTTTGTAGTCCGGCGTGTTGTCAAAAAACGGAATGCTGTCACAGGCACTCAGGGGTAGTGCGAGCAGACTGGTAACCAGGATGGACTTCAAATCAATTCTGTTCATGCGATTTCTCTTTTGCTATGCATCATATTGCTGTGAATTTTGTACAAAAAATTCAAGGTGTTGTACAAGGCTGCATCTGTCAGATGCCTGCGTTTTTCATTGCAGCGCGCAAGGTATCATGAAACGCGGGAGATAGGCCAACCAGTGGCAGTCGTATGCCGGATTGAATCAAACCCATTTGTTGCAATACCCATTTAACCGGTATCGGATTGGCTTCGACAAACAGTTTCTGGTGAAGTGCCAGTAATTTTTCATTGATCTGTCTGGCCTTGACGGCATCTCCGGCCATGGCGGCTACGCAAAGTTCATGCATCTGGCGCGGCGCCACGTTGGCGGTAACAGAAATAACGCCGTGTCCGCCCATCAGCATCAGGGACATGGCGCTGGCATCGTCGCCGCTGTATACGGCAAAGTCCGCGGGTGCGCGTGCGATGAGGTCGCTGCCGCGCTCCATGTTGCCGGTGGCGTCCTTGATGCCGACGATATTCGGAATCTGAGCCAGACGCAAGACGGTGTCGTTGGTAATGTCGCAGGCGGTACGCCCCGGTACATTGTAGAGAATCTGTGGGATGTCGACGGCTTCAGCCACGGCACGGTAATGCTGATACAGGCCTTCCTGCGGCGGCTTGTTGTAGTAGGGGGTAACCAGCAGACAGGCATCAGCTCCAAGCACCTTGGCCTGCTGTGTAAGTTCTATCGCCTCACTGGTGGCATTGGCACCTGTGCCTGCGATGACTGGCACGCGTCCGGCAGTATGCTCGACTGCAGTCTTGATCAGCTGGCAATGTTCGTCGAAATTGACCGTGGGCGATTCGCCGGTGGTGCCGACGATCACGATGCCGTCCGTGCCTTCCTTGATATGGAAATCAATCAGAGAGCGGAGTGCGTTGATATCCAGAGCGCCATCTTCGTGCATTGGAGTAACGATGGCAACGAGACTGCCTTGCAGCATGATTTACCTGATGAATAAAATGAATTGCATCATTTTAACTGAAAGTCTCTCTCCGATGGCACGGATTTCTCAGTCGTTCAAAGCTGGTGCATATAAGCATATGTAATTTGGTATAAGCACAAATTCTTTAACTGGTCGCACTAAACC
>JAEWTK010000239.1 GCA_023459535.1 Pseudomonadota bacterium | reverse complement strand
GATCGGCCAATCCGTCATCAACGTGAAATCGGGCGGCCGCACGCGACTTTCCTGTTTCATTGCCGGCTTTGTCCTGCTGCTGATGGTCGTCTTCCTCGACGATTGGGTCTCGCAGATTCCGATGGCGGCACTGGTCGCCGTCATGATCATGGTCTCGATCGGCACCTTCAGCTGGAGCTCCATCACCAACCTGAAAGAACACCCCCTCAGCACCAACATCGTCATGATCGTGACCGTGATTGTCGTCGTCTTCACGCACAACCTGGCCTTCGGCGTGCTGGCCGGCGTCTTGCTCGCCGCGCTGTTCTTCGCCAACAAGGTTGGCCAGTTCATGCTGGTCACGTCCGATATCAATGACGACGGCTCACTACGCACCTACAAGGTGATCGGCCAGGTATTCTTCAGTTCTTCCGAGAAATTCACCGCATCCTTCGATTTCAAGGAGGCCGTGGACAAGGTCGTCATCGACCTCACCCATGCGCATTTCTGGGATATCACCTCGGTCTCGGCACTGGACAAGGTCGTCATCAAGTTCCGCCGAGAAGGTACCGAAGTTGAACTGATCGGCCTCAACGAAGCGAGCGCGACCATCGTCGACCGCTTCGCCGTGCATGACAAACCCGCAGCAGTTGACGGCCTGATGGGCCACTAAAAGGAGAACAGCATGACCAATGTAGTTGCCTGTATCGACGGCTCCAGCACTTCCCCCGCTGTCTGCGAATACGCCGCCTGGGCCAGCCAACGGCTGGATGCACCGCTGCAGTTCCTGCACGTGCTGGATAAAACCGGCACCCCGGTACAGACCAATCTCAGCGGCAGCATCGGCCTCGGCAGCCGCGAGGCTCTGCTCAGCGAGCTGACCGAACTGGACGAAAAACGCGGCAAGATCCTGCTGGAACACGGCCGCCACATGCTGGAAGCCGCCAAGGGAATCGCGGTCAACAAGGGCGTAAGCCAGATCACCTGCAAACAACGTCGCGGCGACCTGGTCGATACGCTGAAGGAACTGGAACCGGAGATACGCCTGCTGGTCATGGGCAAACAGGGCGAGGATGGCGACAGCCTGGGCGACCACATCGGCAACAATCTGGAACGCGTGGTGCGCACCATGCACCGCCCGATTCTGGTGTCCCCGCACGATTTCCGCCAGCCGCAAAGCTTCATGATCGCTTACGACGGCAGTGCCACCACACGCAAGGGCATCGAGATGGTCGCCGGCAGCCCGCTATTCAAGGGCCTGCCCTGCCACATCGTCATGGCCGGCACCGCCACCAACGACATACATGTCCACCTGGACTGGGCGCGCAAGATTCTGGAAGCCGTCGGTTACGAAGTCACGACCGAGATCATCGCCGGTGAGGTCAAGCAGGTACTGTGCGATTACCGCGACCGGCACGACATTGGCATGGTGGTGATGGGCGCTTACGGACACTCGAAAATCCGCCAGTTCCTGGTCGGCAGCACCACAACCAAAATGATCCAGCACACCAGCAAGGTGTCGCTGTTGTTACTCCGCTAAATTATTCCATCAGTGGTTCAATGCCGAACCTCTGAAGCAGACAGGAACCAAGGGGGTCTAAACCCGTTTATTCGCCTTGCCTAACTTAGAAGTGAGCGGCCTGCGCGGCTTTTCGCGCAGGTTCGCTTGACTGCCGGGTTGGGGCTCATAGGCCTGCCTTCACATGGCGCAACAAATCAGTCACGCCCATGATGTTAAAGCGCTCAGAATAGATCACCTGAAACAGTGACAGGGCACAAACACCGACTTGCGCTGTGGTCTGAATTGCAGCCCTTAGTGCGGCGGAATCTTGATCAAGGTAGTTGCTCTTGAACTCGATATGATCGTCGTTCTCGTTGATCTGTAGGGTTTGCATAAGAGCCAATTCATTGGGATGCGCGCCTGAATCAATGGTGCGTTCGTAAAGAAGTTTCGCTACAGCCCCTTCCATTGCATCTACCGCAACAACAAGATTTAGCATTGTTCCGATTTTGAATTCATCTTTAACCTTCCGCTTCGCGGCCACATCATCATGGCGTCGCAGCCATGTCTCGCGAGACTCTGGATGCTTGGCTAAATAGAGCCCATAGAGTGCGTTTTCCAAGCAAGACCGAAGAAGAGCGTAGCTCTCTGGGATTTGAGCGCTCCAACAAAGGCGACACGCAGCCAGGAAATTGGAATGCGCCCGAAGCAAGAAGAAGCCGGAAAACCACTCTTTGGAATGATTGAGCCCATCGATTGCTTTCCGGTACCCCAGATCAATATCGGACAGGCGTGCGACTTCCCCTGTTAAATTTGCAAATGTCGCAAATTCATTGACACGCGCGGCATCGAAGAACTTCGATATCTCGTTTGCTTCCCAGTTCGGTGGCGGCAGCGGAAGTGGCATTGTGTTATAAGCCCCAACGTTCAAGGTCAAGGGCCTGACGCGGCTTTATGCGCCAGCCCCCTTGCACCGCAGGGTTAGCCCTATTTGTCGAGCTTGGCCGAAATAAGCTCTCGCGCAAACTCAATTGTTGCGCGGACGTCGTCAAGTTCATATTCATCCCATTGTGCATGACTGGCTTTGGTGCGAACGTGTGCAGCAGCCCGCGCTCGCTTAGCCTTGACCCCGGATAGCTCACCACGTGTAGTAAGTTCAGATATCAAACCATCAAGCTTTAGGCCCTTTTCCGCGATACCTTCATTCCTACAAACTTGACGCAATACGTCTTCGAATACGACGCCAGCGATGACCCCGGCCTCGTTCTTTCGTCCCACCTTGAGATAGGCGTCACCGTGATCTAGGAAATCATCAAAGGTTTCAGCCCGAGCCTGATTTGCAACCGATGCCAGCAGTCCCGCATTTGCATCGGTAACCATGTTTCTCAAGACCGAAGCGAGTTCCCCAACTGCGCTGTGAATGACGTAGCCATACGACCTTCCGGCAATGCAATCAGCCTTCTGTCGATATGGCGCGGTTGGCGATGCAAAGACCAAGTGAACTGCGTTTTGGGCTGCTGTTATCCAGGCTGAGCAGTCGGCGATTTGCTTCTCCTGGACGCATTGCCCGTACTCGTTTCCGACCGATAGTGTTTTGCTTT
>JAEWTK010000238.1 GCA_023459535.1 Pseudomonadota bacterium | reverse complement strand
GTTACTCCGCCTCTTGTGAATGTGAACCTGAAGATGCATAAGTTTTGACAGCATCAACCAGGGACTCTTGCGTGAATGGTTTGGTGAGATATTGATCAGAGCCGACCATGCGGCCACGCGCACGATCGAAAACGCCATCCTTGCTGGAAAGCATGATAACGGGGGTGGATTTGAAACGGGAATTCCGCTTGATGAGGGAACAGGTCTGATAACCGTCGAGACGCGGCATCATGATGTCTACAAAGATAAGGTCCGGCAAATAACTGGCAATTTTTGACAGTGCGTCAAAGCCATCTTCCGCCAAGATCACCTCACAACCTATCTGCTTAAGGAATATCTCAGCGCTGCGGCGAATGGTGTTGCTGTCATCAATCACCATCACCTTGACGCCATCTAGACTGTCTAGACTCACCCTGATCCCCTTTTATTATCGCTCCTCTGAAAGCCCAGGGTAGCGTTTGTATGTCGTCACTATTCTATATAGAGATTCAATTTATGTGCAACATTGAAAAAAATAATAGCATTAAGTTGTCATTCTTGTAACAAAGGGGTTAAATATACACAGATTTTTTGAATAGGTTTTCTTCAACGTTCGGAACTTCTACTGAAGTTGAATGATTACAAATAACGACTATAGATAATAAAGCCGTGCAAAATCGCGGTATCGAGGGAAAATCGCATGCTCATTCGTCAGGAATCCGTTTCGCCTAAAATGGCTTTAAAAGATTTGCCCAGCGCATCTCCTTTACCCAATGCCAACCTGGTACTGGTATTCGGTTCGGTCAAGCGCTTCTCTGAAGGCAAGCTCACCAGCTTCCTTAAAGACCGTTATCCGACGGCACAAATCATTGGTTGCACCACTTCCGGTGAAATCAACCCCAGCGGCGTTTTTGACGACAGCCTGCAAATCACCGCCATCCTCTGGGAAAAGACCATGCAACGTGTGGTTCATACCAAGATGAGTGGCATGCAAAACTCTTTTGAAACAGCCGCAACACTGGCAAAACAGTTGGCAGCCGACAGCCTGCGCACCGTCATCGTTCTATCTGATGGCCTGAATGTCAACGGTTCTGAACTGTTACTCGGCTTCCAGAGTGTACTAGGTGAAACCCCGATCGTCGGCGGCTTGGCCGGAGATGCCGGTGCCTTCGTCAAGACCCTGCAACTATTCAACGACACCATTTCCGATGGTCTGGTCATCGCCGTTGGTCTCTACGGCAGCAATCTGGTGACCTCCAGTGGCGCACTCGGCGGCTGGAAACCTTACGGTCCGCCACGCAAAATCACCCGCTCGGTAAAAAACGTCGTCTATGAAATGGATGGCAAACCAGCGCTACCGCTCTATCGCATGTATATCGGTGACGCTTATGCCAAGGGCTTGCCCGGCACGGGCCTGAAATTCCCCTTGGCCATCATTGAAGAAGGCAAGCGCGATGTTGAAAAGATCAGAACGCTGCTGGCAATCGATCCTGCCAACAACAGCCTGACTTTTGCCGGCAATGTGGAAGAAGGCGAGACCGTGCGTCTGTGCCAGACCAATCATGACCGGCTGGTCGAGGGCGCAGGCGGCGCTGCGCATCTGGTGACAGGTGGCCTGAAACCGGGTGTGACCAATCAACCCGGCTTGGCGCTCTGCGTAAGTTGTGTCGGTCGTAAAGGCGTAATGGCCGAATTGGTCGCAGATGAAATCAAGACAGTACAACAAATTCTGGGACCGCAAACCGCCCTCACCGGCTTTTATTCTTACGGTGAATTGGCGCCACGCCCTAACACCACAGACAGTGTGCTACACAACCAGACCATGACCATCGGTTACCTGACCGAGAATCTGTTGGGATGATAGACTAGTCCTCTGACACACGGCACCAAAGAAAACGCTCTCTAATCGAGGGCGTTTTCCATTTGCACTTTCAATAACCATGCTTTAAAAAAGGAGATCAACATGGCAACCGTCACCCTCAAGGGCAGCCCAGTCACCATCGGCGGCAATCTGCCGCAACCTGGTCAAAGCGCACCTGATTTCCAGTTAGCCGATGCCAAACGCAATCTGTTATCGCTGGCTGACTTCGCAGGCAAGCGCAAAGTGCTCAATATTTTCCCGAGTATCGACACACCGACTTGCGCCACTTCCGTACGAACTTTCAACCAGAAAGCCAGCGCACTGAACAATACCGCCGTACTCTGCATCTCGGCGGACCTGCCGTTTGCCCAAAGCAGGTTCTGCGGTGCCGAGGGTATCGATAACGTCAGCACCCTTTCCACTTTCCGCGATACTGCAAAAATCGCTAGGGACTATGGCGTGCAGATCGTCGATAGCAGCTTGGCAGGCCTCACCGCCCGTGCTGTCGTCGTGCTTGATGAGAACAACAAGGTATTGCACAGCGAACTGGTCGGCGAAATTGCCGACGAGCCAAACTATGATGCTGCACTAGCTGCACTGAAGTAACCCTGCAATAACGGAAACAACAAAGGGCGCCTTGGCGCCCTTTGCTTTTGTTTCTCGTTTTTATTTATCGTTTAAACAACATCGTCCAGATAGGCCGTGTATTTTTTGTTGCTTCCTCTCACCTTCTCTATCGGATACTTCCGGGCATTGAGGTCGATTTTACGATTAGCTGCATCGATCAGATCAATACCGGTCACTTCAGCGATACGCAACAAATAGACAAAGGTATCCGCCAGTTCCTGCCCTACCTGCTCACGTTTTGCCTCATCCAGTTGATGGCTCTCTTCCAGCGTATCCCACTGAAAATGTTCGACCAGTTCTGCCGCCTCGACAATCATGGCCATGGCAAGGTTTTTGGGCGAATGAAACTGGTCCCAGTCACGTTCCTTGACGAATTGATTGATTCTGGCACGCAGTTCAACCAGCGAATCGCTCATGATTTCTCCCTCCGGTTCGACCCTGCCACCATCCTGATTTCAAACAAGCGACATTCCAGCGGACCATTGAACAATGGCGTACGTTTGGAAGGTGACAGTCGCATCAGTTTTGGCAAGCGCATATCATTGGTCAGAAAATAGGTGCTCCAGCCGGAGAATCGGCGTTTCAAGGCTTCTGCCATTTTCGGGTAAAGCGCGGCTAGGGCCTCGTCCTCGCCGATGCGGATACCATACGGCGGATTGGCGATGAGAACACCGCTTTCTGCCGGTGCAGGCACTTCAGTCATATCGACATGACTGAGTTGCACGGCATCCAGTAGACCGGCCTGCTTGAGGTTCTCGCGACTGACGCGCACAGCGCGCAAATCAGTATCACTACCATAGATCTTCTGGAAGCTGACCGGCTTGGCTCTGCCAAGCACTTTCAGCCTCAATTTCTCCCATGCCGCCGCATCGAAATTGTTCAGTTTTTCAAAGCCGAAATGACGGCCGCTGCCCGGCGCCATATCAAGCGCCATCATGGCCGCTTCCAGCAAGAAAGTGCCGCTACCGCACATGGGATCTAACAGCGGAGTTCCGGGCTGCCAGCCGGAGAGGCGGACAATGCCGGCTGCCAGATTCTCGCGCAATGGAGCCTCGACGCTGGCCCGGCGCAAACCGCGCTGATAGAGCGGATTGCCGGAAGTGTCGATATAAAGCTGATAGTC
>JAEWTK010000237.1 GCA_023459535.1 Pseudomonadota bacterium | reverse complement strand
CCGCAAATACAGCTCTTGCTACTGGGACAAGAGCACCCGTACGCTGGAAGAAGCAGAGGCGCTTGCCTTGCGACTTACCTGTGAACATGCAGACCTGCAGAACGGCCAAGACATCCTGGAGCTGGGCTGCGGCTGGGGCTCCCTCACGCTGTGGATGGCAAGCTGCTATCCGCAAAGCAGGATCACCGCCGTCTCCAATTCCAATTCGCAACGCGAATACATCCTGCAACAGGCCAGCGCACAGGGCCTCGCCAATATCGACGTCATCACCTGCGACATGAACCGCTTTGAAGCTTCAAAGCAATACGATCGCATCGTTTCGGTCGAGATGTTCGAGCACATGCGCAACTACGAGGTGCTTTACGGCAAGGTGCATGACTGGCTGGTGCCGGGCGGCAAGTTCTTCAAGCACATCTTCGTACATCGCCTGACGCCCTACGCCTTCGTCGTCGAAAACAATGATGACTGGATGAGCCAGTTCTTCTTCTCCGGCGGCATGATGCCGAGCGACGACCTGCCCTTGCGCTTTCAGGAAAAACTGAAGTTACTCGACATGTGGCGCTGGGATGGCACGCATTACGAAAAAACGGCCAATGCCTGGCTGCAGAACATGGACGCCCAAGCCGCTGAGATCCAACCCATCCTGGAAAAGACCTATGGTGCCGATGCCGCCGATATGTGGCGCATGCGCTGGCGCATCTTCTTCATGTCCTGCGCCGAGCTGTTCGGTTACAAGGACGGCCAGGAATGGTGGGTCAGTCACTACCTGTTCCAACGGCCGGCAACCTGAAATCATGCACAACACTCTCAAGAATGTGATCGGTTTTCAGTTCGGCTGGTTTGCCTGCGTGCTGGGCGCTGCCCATGCCCTGCCCTGGCTCGGACCTGTATTGGCGCTGGCGATCATCAGCCTGCATCTGCGGCAGGCTGACCACTGGCAAAAGGAGCTGACCCTGATCGCCATCATCGGCATCTGCGGCAGCATTTTCGACCAGTTCCTGCTCAGCCTGGGTTGGATCCAATATCCGTCACACGCCTGGCCGGCATGGCTACTGCCGTTGTGGATGCTGTGCCTGTGGTTGCTGTTTGCCACCACGCTCAATATCAGTCTGCGTTGGATGCGTTCAAAGCACTTGCTGGCCATGATATTTGGTCTGCTGGGCGGTCCGCTGGCCTATCTGGCCGGTCAGAAGCTGGGCGCGATGCAGCTGGTTGCCCAGACCAACATCCTGATCGTCCTAGCCGTGTTCTGGGGACTGATGATGCCAGCGATGCTCAGGCTTGCCGCCAAATTCGACGGGGTTACCCGACAAAAAGCCGGACAAGGCATCACCGGAGTACAACATGTTTGATCTCAATCTTTATTTGAACGCGCTCGGCCTCATGCTGATTCTCGGTATCACGGGCTGGATCGTCAGCGTCATCAAGCGCAACGTGACGCTGGTCGATAGCCTCTGGAGCCTGTTCATCCTGCTCGCCGGCTGCGTCTACATTTTCCATGAAAATGGTTTAACTTTTAGAGATTTCCTATTGATTCTGTTGTTGTTTATCTGGTCATTCAGGCTTGCTTTCTATCTCACCTGGCGCAACCGCGGCGGCCATGAAGACCATCGCTACCAGACCATACGCCGCAATAACGAACCGCATTTCTGGTTGAAAAGCCTCTATATCATTTTTGGACTGCAGGTCGTATTGGCCTGGATTGTCTCGCTGCCATTGCTGGGCGCGGCTAATTCCCCCAGGGATCTAAACTGGCTCGACGGCATTGGCCTGGCGCTGTTCCTGCTGGGTTTCGCCTGGCAGACCATCAGCGACTGGCAACTGAGCAGATTTAAGGCAAAAGCGGAGAATCGTCACAAAGTTCTGGATAGCGGCCTCTGGCGTTACAGCCGCCACCCCAACTACTTCGGTGAATTCTGCATCTGGTGGGGTTTCTACCTGATCGCACTAGCAGCCGGCGCCTGGTGGAGCATTGTCGGCCCCCTGCTGATGACGCTGCTGCTGCTAAAAGTCAGCGGTGTTGCGTTGCTGGAAAAAGACATCGGCGCACGCCGTCCGGACTATGCAGATTACATCCGGCGTACCAACGCCTTCTTCCCCGGCAGGCCCCGCGTAGAGCAATCATCATGAGGCCTGCCCTGCCACACTTTGCACTGCTCGGCCTGTCGCTGCTTAATTCACTAGGCAGTTTGTCAGCCAACGCCAGCGAATGGCCATTCACCGCCTACCTGGACGGCACGGAGATCGGCCAGCACCGCTTCGCCATCACTGAATCGGACGACGCCATCATGCTCACCAGTGAAGCCGATTTCAAGGTCAAGGTCCTGTTCATCAATGCCTATCAGTACCAGCATCGTGCCAGCGAGGTCTGGCAGAACGACTGCCTGCAGAAACTGGAGGCCAGAACCGAGGAAAACCGTGATGTTTCGCTGGTCGTTGGCCGGCAGCAGAGCGGCAGTTTCAAGGTGGAAGGCCCCAAGGGGCAACTCGCATTGCCCGATTGCGCCATGACCTTCGCCTACTGGAACCCGAAGATGCTGGAACAGGACAAGCTGCTTAATCCGCAGACTGGCGAATGGCTGGATGTGGACATCCGCCGTATCGGCCGGGAGACCATCGAGGTTCGCGGTCAGCCGGTCACGGCAGAACGCTACCGGCTGACCGCACCGAAGATGAAGATCGACCTCTGGTATTCGGAAAAACAGGAGTGGCTGGCACTCGAATCGACCACGCCTGAAGGCTATCTAATCTCCTACAAATTACGTTGAAGAAACCACCCGCATGAAGAAACTATTGAACAGCAGCCTCCTCGGACTCTGCGCACTGCTCGGCGGTTGCGCCAGCCACGGCCTGCCACCGGTGTCCACCGTCCCGCAAGTCGATCTGCCCCGATTCATGGGCGACTGGTATGTCATCGCCTGCATCCCGACAGCCATCGAAACCCAGGCCTATAACGCCATCGAATCCTACCGGCTGGACGAGGACGGCACCATAGACACCACTTTCACCTTCCGCAAAGGCGGTTTTGACGGGCCGAAGAAAGAGTACAACCCGCGCGGCTTCGTCGTCGAGAACAGCGGCAATGCGCTATGGGGCATGCAGTTCATCTGGCCGATCAAGGCCGATTTCCGCATCGCCTGGCTGGCACCGGACTACTCCAGCACCGTCATCGCCCGCAATGCGCGCGATTATGTCTGGATCATGGCGCGCACGCCGACCATCAGCGACGAGCATTACAAGGAACTGACAACCTTCGTTGAAAGCCTGGGCTACGACCTGAAGAAATTACGCAAGGTACCGCAGCAATGGGAACAGGCTTCATGAATCAACCCTTGCGTTTAAGACTGCTGCGCTGGCTGGACAGCGGCATTGTGCCGGGGAACGGTGCGGCCGATGAACACCGGATCGACTGGCTGCGAGCCATGCCCTTCATCGCACTGCACCTGGCCTGCTTCACGGTCATCTGGGTAGGCTGGAGCCCATTCGCTGTGCTGTTCGCAATCCTGCTCTACGTGCTGCGCATGTTCGCCATTACCGGTTTCTACCACCGCTACTTCTCGCACAAGACTTTCCGTACCTCGCGCCCGCTGCAATTCCTGTTCGCAGTCGCCGGCGGCACGGCGGTTCAACGCGGCCCGTTGTGGTGGGCTTCGCAACACCGTCACCACCACGCCACCTCAGAGCAGGTCGAGGATGCCCACTCGCCGGTGCAGCACGGCATTTTCTGGAGTCATATGGGCTGGTTCCTGTCCGACGCGCATTTCGCCACGCGCAATGAGCGCGTCAAGGAACTGGCACAATATCCGGAACTGCGCTTTCTCGATCGCTTCGATGTCGTCGTACCCATCTTCTTCGCGCTGGCCATCTTCGGACTGGGCGAGTGGCTGGCTGATGCCGCACCGCAGCTCGGCACCGATGGCTGGCAACTGCTGGTCTGGGGCTTTGTCATCTCAACCGTCGTGCTCTATCACGCTACCTTCAGCGTCAATTCCCTCGCCCATACCTGGGGCAGCCGCCGCTATGAAACACGCGACCAGAGCCGTAATAATCCGTTGCTCGCCCTGCTGACACTGGGTGAAGGCTGGCATAACAACCATCATCACTATCCAGGCTCGGCCAGACAGGGCTTTTACTGGTGGGAAATCGACCCGACCTGGTACGGACTCAAACTGCTGGCAGCCTGCGGCCTGATCTGGGACATGAAGGACATCCCCCCGAACATGCGCGAAGCACGCCGCATCAGCGAACAGGTGAATTCATGAAAATCGCCATCATCGGTAGCGGCATTGCCGGCAACACCC
>JAEWTK010000236.1 GCA_023459535.1 Pseudomonadota bacterium | reverse complement strand
CCTTGCCGGCGATGTCCGGCGCCGAGCCGTGGCTCGGTTCATACATGCCCTTGTTGTTGGCGTCCAGAGAAGCCGATGGCAGCATGCCGATGGAGCCAGTCAACATGGACGCCTCATCGGAAAGGATATCGCCAAAGATGTTGCCGGTCACCATGACGTCGAATTGCTTGGGCGCACGCACCAGTTGCATGGCCGCATTATCGACATACATATGACTCAGTTCGACTTCCGGATACTCTTTGGAAATCTCGATCATGACCTGGCGCCACAGCTCGGTGGCTTCCAGCACGTTGGCCTTGTCCACGGAACAGACCTTCTTGTTGCGCTTCATGGCGATCTGGAATGCAACATGGCCGATGCGGCGGATCTCGGACTCGTTATAGCGCATGGTATTGATACCTTCGCGCTCACCATTTGCCAGCGTCGAAATGCCGCGCGGCTGACCGAAATAGATATCGCCCGTCAATTCACGCACGATCATCAGATCCAGACCGGATACCACTTCTGGTTTTAGCGTAGATGCGGATGCCAATTCTGCATACAGCAATGCCGGACGCAGGTTGGCGAACAAGTTCAGCTCCTTGCGGATGCGCAGCAGGCCGCGCTCTGGGCGCATATCGCGTGGCAGGCTATCATATTTCCAATCGCCAACAGCGCCTAACAGGACAGCATCTGCCGCTTTTGCTAGGGCCAGCGTATCGGCAGGCAAAGGATCGCCTGCGGCCTCGTAGCCAGCACCACCGATCTGGGCTTCATCCAGCTGCATTTCGAGACCCAACGCCTGCAACACCTTGACCGCTTGGGCGACAATCTCTGGACCTATGCCATCACCTGGCAATACTGCAATTTTCATCATCTTGCGAATTTCCGGGAATAATTTAGAAAACGGTTAATTCTGGTTGAACAGCCAGGGCTGAGCGGCTTTATGCCTGGCCTCGAACGCCTTGATCTGATCGACCTTCTGTAAGGTCAGGCCAATGTCATCCAGACCGTTCAACAAACAATGTTTACGGAAGGCGTCGACATCAAAGGAAAAAGACTGGCCACTGGGGCTCACCACCACCTGTTGCTCAAGATCGACCAGCAACTGGTAGCCGGGGTTGGCCTCGACTTCCCTGAACAGGGTATCGACTTCCGCAGCATCCAACACGATAGGCAGAATGCCGTTCTTGAAGCAGTTGTTGAAGAAAATATCGGCATAACTCGGCGCAATAATGCAACGGAAGCCATAGTCCAGCAACGCCCAAGGCGCATGCTCACGACTGGAGCCACAACCAAAATTCTCGCGTGCAAGCAGGATGCTCGCACCCTGATAACGCGGCTGGTTCAGCACAAAGTCCGGGTTCAACGAACGCTTGCTGTTATCCATGCCCGGCTCGCCATGGTCGAGATAGCGCCATTCGTCGAAAGCGTTGGGGCCGAAACCGGAACGCTTGATGGACTTGAGGAACTGCTTGGGAATGATGGCATCGGTATCGACATTGGCGCGATCCAGCGGTGCCACCAGCCCCTCTAGTTTTACAAAAGGTTGCATATGTTTACTTTGTAAGCCTTATCAATTATTTGGTAGATTTCTGTACTGCTTCACCGGCTTTTTCAAGGTCTTTACCCATACCCTCGACGGTGTTGCACCCTGCCAGCGAAAAAGCCGAAATCAGAAGAAGAGAACTTATTAACTTGATCATCATTTTCCTTTTCTTTCCTCTATGGGCGATTGCCTCAGTTTAATTGCCTGACATCGACGAAATGTCCGTTTACAGCCGCAGCTGCCGCCATCTCCGGGCTGACCAGATGTGTGCGTCCGCCCTGCCCTTGACGCCCTTCGAAATTACGGTTGGATGTCGAAGCACAGCGCTCGCCCGGCTCCAGCCGGTCTGCATTCATGGCAAGACACATGGAACAACCAGGTTCACGCCACTCGAAGCCAGCTTCCGTGAATATCTTGTCCAGACCTTCCTGCTCCGCCTGCGCCTTGACCAGACCGGAACCCGGCACCACCATGGCCAGCTTGACGTTGGAAGCGACCTTTCTGCCCTTGGCAACAGCCGCCGCGGCACGCAAATCTTCGATGCGAGAATTGGTGCAGGAACCGATAAACACCTTGTCGATCTTGATCCCGGTGATCGGCGTATTCGCTTCCAAGCCCATATATTGCAATGCGCGTTCGATACCGCCGCGTTTGGTAGGATCACTCTCTTTCGCAGGATCCGGCACAAAGCCTTCAACGCTGGTCACCATCTCCGGCGAGGTTCCCCAAGTGACTTGTGGCTGGATGTCTTCCGCCTTCAATTCCACCACGGCATCGAACTTCGCCCCTTCATCACTGTGCAGCGTACGCCAGTAGGCGACCGCGGCATCCCACTGCTCAGGCTTGGGCGCATAAGGACGGCCCTTGACGTAATCAATGGTGGTATCGTCAACCGCCACCATGCCGGCACGCGCACCTGCCTCAATGGCCATATTACACAGCGTCATGCGGCCTTCCATGCTAAGGCTGCGGATAGCCGATCCGGCAAACTCGATGGCATAGCCGGTGCCACCAGCAGTACCGATCTTGCCGATGATGGCCAACGCGATATCCTTGGCGGTCACGCCCTTGCCTAACTGGCCTTCGACACGGATCTGCATGGCCTTGGATTTCTTCTGCACCAGGCACTGGGTCGCCAGCACATGCTCTACTTCGGAGGTGCCGATACCGTGTGCCAGTGCGCCGAAAGCGCCGTGGGTGCTGGTATGCGAATCTCCACAGACCACGGTCATGCCGGGCAAGGTTGCGCCCTGTTCCGGACCGATGACGTGCACGATGCCCTGACGTGCATCATTCATCCTGAACTCGGTAATCCCGAACTCGGCACAATTGTTATCCAGTGTTTCCACCTGCAGGCGCGATACCGGATCGGCAATGCCATGGCTGCGGTCGGTGGTCGGCACGTTATGGTCCGGCACGGCCAGCACGCTGTTGATGCGCCAGACCTTGCGCGCACTCAGCTTCAGGCCTTCAAAAGCCTGCGGGCTGGTGACTTCATGTACCAGATGACGGTCGATATAAAGCAATGCCGTGCCGTTCTCCTCCTGCACAACATGTGAATCGAATAATTTGT
>JAEWTK010000235.1 GCA_023459535.1 Pseudomonadota bacterium | reverse complement strand
TACCGGTTCATCGACGACGACCATGTACTACGCGTCATACGCCGCATACTGGCACCGCTCGGGCGCCGTATCGACGAGGCCAGCCCGATGGTGGACGCACGCTTACCGGACGGTAGCCGGGTCAACGCCATCATCCCGCCGCTGGCGCTGGACGGACCCTGCATTTCCATCCGCAAGTTCCGCAAGGAGCCGTTGCTGGCCGCTGACCTGCTGCAGCTGAGTTCCTTCGATACGGCCATGCTCGATTTTCTGACCTTCTCGGTCCAACGCCGCTGCAACATCATCATCAGCGGCGGCACTGGTTCCGGCAAGACCACGCTGCTCAATGTGCTGAGTCGCTTCATTCCGCAGAACGAACGCGTGGTGACGATAGAAGATGCCGCCGAACTGCAACTCAAGCACGTCCATGTGGTGCGGCTGGAAACGCGTCCGCACAACATCGACGGTGAGGGGGAGATCACGGCGCGCGATCTGGTGCGCAACACCCTGCGCATGCGTCCAGACCGCATCATCCTCGGCGAGGTGCGCGGCAATGAGGTCATGGACGTACTGCAGGCGATGAACACCGGTCACGACGGTTGCATGACAACCCTGCACGCCAACAACTGCACGGACGCCATGCTGCGTCTGGAGTTGCTAGCCGGACTGGCCAATTTCCAGGGATCGGAAAAAACCCTGCGTCAAATGATTGCCGCGGCGATCGAACTTGTCGTGCATATCAGCCGGCAGGCTGACGGCCAGCGCAAAGTAGTGTCGATCACGGAAATCGCCGGCGTGCGCGACGGACAGTTCATCATGAATGAACTGTACTACTATGACAATGCCAACGCCCGCTTTACCAGGACTGACCTGCAACCGGTCAACCAGAAATTGCGGCCGTCGGGAGCGAACGGACAATGATCACCATCAACTATATTGGGCTGATGCTCATCGCCGCCGGCTTGCTGATACTGGCGGCCGCGCTATGGATGTATTACCGCAGCCGCAAGGCGCAGTTCCTTGAACACGTGGATAGCCGTTTTAACCAGATCCTGCGCCAGAAGGCCGTCACGGCTCTACCCTCTGGCAAGCGCCTGACCTCCTGGCAGCTGCTACGTCTGCGCGCTTCCATCTATGCCGGCTTCGAGATCAAGGAACGGCACTTTATCATCATCCCATTGCTGTTCATCGCCTTTGGCCTGCTCGGCCTAGTAATGTTCGGCTGGATGGGCGCATTCCTTTTCTTCGCTCTGTCCCTGCTGATCATCGGTTTCGTCCTGCCTTACCGGCGCCTGCGCCGCAAGCAGGCGCTGATCATTTCACAGATCCCGATATTCATCGATCAGGTGTTGCGCAGCCTGAGCACCGGACGCAGTTTGGAGAGTGCCATCCGGCTGGCTGCCGATGAGGCGAAACCGCCGTTCAAGCACATGCTGGACCGCATCATGCGGGAAACTGACCTGGGCGCCGACATGGCGGACAGTTTCACCCAGACTGCCGAACTGCACGACCTGAAGGAACTGAGCCTGATCGCATTGGCGATGCGCATCAGCAACAACTACGGCAGCAGCCCGAACGAGATGCTGGAAAGAGTCGTACAGATGATACGCCAGCAGGAGCTGGCACGTCGGGAGCTGGCAGCCATGACCGGCGAGACCCGAATCACTGCATGGGTGCTGGGGCTGACCCCCTTGCTGCTGGCAATTTACATGATGATAGTTAATCCCAACTACATCAATCTGATGCTGCAGGACGATGCCGGCAAGACCATCCTGATGACCGCCTTCGGTTTGCAGGGTGTCGGTTCGCTCCTGCTCTGGCGCATGTTGAAGAGCATATGACGAATATGAATTACTGGTGGTGGATGGCAACGTTACTACTGATCGCGGCAGCGGCAGTCGTATTGATCGCCGCGCGCTATGGCAACAGTTCCATGCATGTCCGGCGCCGCTTCCGCGAGGTTCTGAGGCAGGAAGGAATACACGACCCGCTGCAAACCGGCCCGGATGCCCGTCAATGGCAACAGGTCCTGCTGGAGCGTTTCTCCCGCGGCGAGATGGATGAACTGCCGGGGCTGTTGCGCCAAGCCGGATGGGGCGGCGAGCAATCGCGCTATTACTATCTGCTGACGGCATGGCTGCTGCCGCTGTCAGGCAGCCTGGCCAGCGGCGTCTACGCCATGTCGCAGGGCGAGAACCTGACCCAGGTCCTGCTTTATGTGCTGTTCGGCTTCGGCCTCGTGTTCATCGGCATCCGCCGCATCCTGCGCTGGAAAGCAAAGAGCCGGCAGGCTGCCATCCGCCGCGAGGTCGTAACCTGGCTGCACCTGTTGCGCATGCTGTTTGACGCGGGATTATCGATGGAGCACATCCTGCACGTGACCGAGGACCAGGGGCGCGAACTGATACCGAACATCGCGCATGAACTGCGGCAGGTACTGGTGCGAATCCGCGCCGGCCAGGAACGCGGCGAAGCGCTGGCCGAAATGGCGACGCCGCTGGACGTACCGGAACTGAACGACACGGTGGCCATGATGAAACAAGTGACTCGATACGGCGGCAATATCAGCGAGTCGCTTGCCAACTATGCCGCATTACTGGAACAGCGTCAGGTCGCTGAGCTGCGGGAATATGTCAGCAAGCTATCGGCGAAAATGTCGATCGTCATGATGCTATTCCTGTTTCCGGCCCTCATCATTTTCCTTGCGGGTCCGGGCTTCATGGGCCTGGTCAATGCGCTGAAAGATCTGTCATGAGCACTGTACGCCTTAATTGGTCAAACCGGCTGCAAATAATTGGCTTGGCCGCCCTGCTGGCCTTGCCTCCGTTGGCTGTTGCAGAGCCGCAGGGAAGAAAAAATACCCCCTGTGCGGAATTACCGGCCGAAGACGCGACCAATCTCGGCCTGATACGCCAGACGCTGGCCGACGGTAAGCCACATGCAGCACTAGCCTTTCTCGATGCAGGTGGCATCGTCCATCCGCAAGCCGATGTATTGCGTGCCGACAGCTTGCGTCAGAGCGGTCGTGAAGGTCAGGCCGAACAGATTTACCGGCAACTGCTGAACTCCTGTATGTCCGGCTACGCCTATCGCGGCTTGGGATTGATTGCCGCCAGCACCGGTGATATCGCGGAAGCGGTAACCCATTTACGCATGGCCAGCGCCGCCCTGCCGACCGAACACACCATCCGCAATGATTACGGCTACATGCTCATGCTGGCCGGTGACAGCAATGCCGCCTTGCATGAGTTTCTGACCGCCGTCGAACTCGTCGCCGACTACCGTCAGGCGGCGCACAATCTGCTGCTACTGCTCTATCGCAATGGCGACGATCAGCGGGCGCAAGCCTTTGCCCAGCAGTTCGGCATCAACGCGGAAGAACAGGCGCACCTGCAGGAGATGGCCCGCCGGCCACTGCCGAGCGCAAATATCAATCAGGCAAATATCCCCAAGGAAAGAACAGGAGCACAATGATGAACCGCATCACCTTGCTGACATTGACGTGCATGCTCGCCGCAACGACGGCCCATGCCGGAGACACTGCACCGGAACAACGAACGGCAGTCGAACCTACGCCATCCTCAACCGCCACCCGTGCCTGGCTGGACCTGCAGAGCAGCGGCCAGGAGGCGTCCAAGAAGCCGCAGCCACTATCTGGCGAGGTGCTGGACAAGATACACGAACGCTATATCGATAGCTTCAGCAAGCCGATTCCGGAACACTACGAGCATGAGTCATTCACCGACAACTAGCCGGTTTCACCAGCGCGGCGCCATCGGATTGATGGGCGCATTGACCCTGATGATGGCGGTACTGTTCACGGCACTGGCAGTGGACAGCGGACGGCTGTGGATGCAGCAGAAAAAATTGCAGGTCATCGCCGATATCGCGGCGATCGAGGCCGCGCGCAATCTGGGTTGTGCTGCCGATGTGACCGATGCACTGGCCGCGGCGCAGGCTGCCGCCGAGAATAACGGCTTCCAGGGCAATCTGGCCAACAGCCCCAATCTGGTGGATCTCGGCAGTGTCAACACCAGTAGCGGCATCCGTGAATTCATTTCCGGCGACGGGGCTGCGGCGGTCTATGTACGCGCCACCCAGGAAGTTCCGAGCAGCCTGGTTGCAGGCGGCCTGTTCGGCGGCAATATCATGCTTTCAGCCGAAGCAGTCTCGCTCGCGGACCCGCATGCTGCCGCATTCAGCGGCGGCAGCTACACGGCCAGCTTGAATAGCGAAGACTCCGTGCTGCTCAACGCCCTGCTCGGCGAAATGCTCGGCGCACCGCTCAATCTGGGCGTCGTCAGCTATCAGGGGATCGCGCAGACCAACATTACACTGCAGGACTTGCTGCAGGTGACCAGTGACGTGGGCAATTATGAGGAACTGCTTAACTCCAGCGTGCAACTGGCCGAGTTACTACAGTTATTCGTCGAGGCAGCGACTCGCAGCGGCACTGCCGACGTACAGGCGATTGCCGCCATGCAGAGTATCGCCAACGTTGCCGTGCGTAACCTCAGCCTGCGTTTGGCCGACGTACTCGCCGTGACGACCCCGGACGCGAATGCGGCTGCCACCGTCGGCCTCAATGCGCTTTCGCTGATCACCACCAGCGTATTGGTAGCCAACGGCAACCATGCCGTGACGCTGCCGCTAGGCGTCAACCTGGCTTCGATTGCCAGCATCAATGCACTGGTCACCGTGGTCGAACCTCCGCAAATCGCCCTCGGCCCCCCGGCCAACACCGACGGCACCATCTGCACCAGCATGAAGACTGCCGAGGTCCGGATAGAGGTACCGGTCGTGGTCAGCATCCCGCTGCTTGCCAGAATCGACCTGTCACTCAATGTCGAAGTGGCCCAAGGCAACGCAGACCAGCTCGCCGT
>JAEWTK010000234.1 GCA_023459535.1 Pseudomonadota bacterium | reverse complement strand
GTCCAGCCCTGCAAACGCGGTGAATCGGAAATTTTGCAGCGCGTCCAGCGCAAAAAATCCCGAGAGGCGAAGCCTCCCAAGGCCAGTGCCCCGCCGCTGGCCGCAGGGGTTCGCCACAGCGAACACGAACGGAAAACGGTGGCAGACAATAGATATTGTCTGATGCGTTTGCCGATGGCGTTAGCCATCAACTTGATCACCTGTACAGGGAGGCAAGCATGGGGGAATGTGGATGACTGAGACCTCCAATCCCATATCCCTAGCATTCTTCAAGACCTTGGCCAGCTTCCTGGATTTAGCAGCTGCCTTGATGATCTCATCATCATCAAGGCGAGGCATTTTGAGTATTTGGTAAACATTCATTTTTGAGCCTCCAATAATTCAAAATGATTTTTTTCCAGCAATAAGACAACCTCACCAGTGATGGCCTGAAGCCTCACATTCTCTGCATGAGACCTTTCCCAAAGAGTCTCGTCGATCTCCTTCAGCTTGGACAACAACTCCTCTCTCACCCTGCATTGATCTGCATCGCTCAGCAGCCTGCCAGCCTTCATTCTGTTGATCAAAAAAATTGTTTCTTCAGAAAACATCTCAGTCATCATCTCAATTCTCCTTTTCGCGTTGTGTTGCATGGAAGTGTTGGACCTCTGAAGCGCTTGCGCTTCTGGGGTGCCGACACTTTCAATGGCAACATTGCCAGCTGTATTACATGTTGGCTGTCAACCCCTTGCCCCCTTGGGGGTGCGTAAATGGAGGGGACCCACTGCCGCTTTTGCAGTGGGGCGTAGGCCGTTTAAGAGCAGGGTTTACTGCCGACATGTAATGTAGTTACAGCGACGAAATTAATAGCCTGAAGGCCGGCGCCGGCCTTCAGACCCTTTCTCTCTTGCAGGGGGTTTGGGGGCCAGCAACGGCCCCCAAGGTTTTGGGGTTCAAGCCTCACCCCTCAGCCCTTTAGAGCTGGCTTCTTCCAAGGACAGCTCTCACCTCCGCCCGCCGTAGCTCAAATTTTTCTCCCGGCTTTGGATCAGGCAAAGCAGGCAGCGCAAACATTTCTTGTCGCCGCTGCTTGTGCTGCCGGAAGGCCTCAAGGCTTGCCCAATCGCGATCGGTCAAGCCGTTAGCAAGACGTTTCCTGATGTGGGCTTCGAGGCCAGGGCCGATTGTCCTGCCCGCCTGCTCCATATCCCAGAGTTCTGCCGCAACCACCTCATCCACATCAAAGTCCACCACCTCCCCCGCTGGGGGGGTAGGGGGGGTGGTGGTTCTTTGGGATAGTTGAAATGGGATAGTTCTTGGTGCAACCTCAGAAGTTGCAGGGGGTGCAACCTTAGAAGTTGCAGGGGGTGTAACCTCAGAAGTTGCAGGGGGTGCAACTGGATCCCCGTAATCCATGATCACTCGATAAAGATTTGAGGTCTGACCCCCATCCGTTTTTCTCTTCTGTGCCCGAATTTCAAGATAGCCCCAGTCCTTCATCTCCTGGATGCACTTACTTGCCCGCTGCCGACTCACCCCAATCACAGCCGCGATCCGCGACACACTCGGCCACGCCCAACCATTTTTATCGGTATGAGTGCAAATCACCCCGAGTGCCTTAAAGTGAGAGAGGGAAAGTCGGCTGTCCTCAAATACCCTGGCCGGAAGAACTGCGAAGCGGCTCATGCTCGTGCCTCCAGCTCAGCGCGCCCTATTCCCCGGCGTGACTTCGAACCCTTTGGTCGGCCGCGTTTCTTTATTGTCGTTCGCGCCGGCCCGTTCGACGCCATCCAGTCATAAACCGCCTTGCGCGTAAAAACATACCGCGCCCCGCCTGGCGCTTGAATTAACCAGGGTAAAAGCGTTCCCTGAAACTCCGGCAACACCCTCCCTTGCTCGTCTTTGGGCAAGCGAGCTTTTCTTTGATGGACGATACGATAATTTTTCCAGCCACAGATTTGCGCAAGCAGATCTGCGTCGATTACATCTGGAAAACCGTTTAGAAAGTCGGCCAGATAATCCTGCCGCTGTTCAGATTGAGAAAACATGCATCACTCCCAATCTCACCCTTTTGTTGCCGGCAAGCTATCAGGCGGATGAGATTTGAAAATCTTGCATTGCTTCCTCCTTCGTTAATGTTGGGCGAACCCAAGTTGATGAATATGTTGAGTGACAAATAATTTGTCACTCGATTGTGATTTTATCTTAATTTTTAAAATTTACAACACATTATTTTATATGGTTATTTTCCATTACGGACATCAAGGATTTTGTCACTCATTTGTCACACTGAATAATCAAAATATGAAATAACATGAAATAATTACAGATGATTACAGGCAATAAAAAAACCAGCTAAGTAGCTGGTTTATTTACTTGTTTTATGGTGCCCGGGGCCGGAATCGAACCGGCACGCCCTTTCGAGCGAGAGATTTTAAGTCTCTTGTGTCTACCAATTTCACCACCCGGGCAATCTGACTTTCAGGCAGTCGATCGACCGCTGATGGTGCACATAAAACAAGGTGCGTATTCTAACACCATGCAGGTGTTTTTTTAATTGAAGAATACGCGACGGCAGTTCATTCAAATGCGTTGAACAATCTGCATGCAAAAACCAGGGTCAATTGACGATCTCTTGCACTATGCGCCAGTTGCCGTCGGTTTTCTGCATATGCAATTCCTTGTTCGCTTTCAGCGAGTAGCTGCTGGTCTGGTAGGTTTGCTTGAAACGGACAATCGCCTTGTCAGTATTTTCTTCGATCCTGACGTCATTAAGACTTAATTTCAACTTGCCGGCCTTTTCCAGCTTTTCTTTTCTCTCCTCCAGCCATGCCTGCCTGTCGGAAAATTTCTGCGGCGTAAAGTTATCCGAGTATATGGCAACATAGGCATGATAATCATGCTGCTCCCATGCGCTTTTCCATTGGTTCAGTGCTGTTTTGACATCGCTGGCAGCGGGAGCGGCATTATCAACCGGGGTGACAGCGACCACGGCATCCCCGAACTTTTTAATTTGCCATTGACATGGACCATTGACGCAATCGACCACAGATTCGCGTACGATCTGCCAACTACCTTCAATCAACTCGAACCCCAACTCTTTCCGCACTTCGTCCTTGTAACCCTTCGAGTTCTCGTATTCCTGACCGAAGTCTGCAAGTGCCTCCTGCGGCATCTGCACATTCGCTACCGCCTTGTCACCGTTCACGGTAACCTTGATGTTCTTCAGCCCCAGTTTGATCGTGTCTGGGGTTCTGATCCGATAAGTTCTCTGCTTGAGCCATTCAGCCTTGCTCATGCCGTAAGAAGGCGTGAATTTTTCCGCATAGTAACTGAGGTAAGCATCCAGATTGCGGCTTTCCCAGGCCTTGCCCCAGCCTTCGACACGAGCATGCACGGCCGACTCCTGACTCAACGGCGGAATCTTCTCTGGCGGCACTTTCAGCGCCGGCGGCTTCATGGAGTCACTGAGTGGCTTGGCCCTCTCCAGCAGTTCTTTTTTGTCCACCTTGGGCATACTTGGGGCGACCGCCTGGCAGACATTCTGCCGATCGAAATATTCGGCACGGCCATAGTCAGGCAAACCGGCACGCACTACACCGAGCTTGTTCAGCAACTCGCCCTGCCCGGCATAGGTGCGGGCAAAAGCGGCTTCGAGGTCGTATTCGGTGTTGGCATAGGCGCGCCTTGCCTGAAAGTATTCGTTCTCGGTATCCAGCAAGTCCAGCAAGGTGCGCTGACCGATATCAAACTGGCGGCGATAGGCTTCGCGCGCTTTCTCGATCGACAATTGATGCTGGTCGCGGTAGACCAATTGCTCACGCAAACGCTCGATATCGTTGTAGGCAATCGCCACCGTCTGCCGAGTGTCGATACAGGCCTTGTCACGTAGATCCTGCGTGCTGATCAGTTTTTCGGCAGCCTGACTGATGGCAGAACGGTCAGACAAACCGTTGAACAAGTTGAAATTGAGCGTCAGCTCCAGCACATCGGCCGCCTGTGCGCTGTTTCTGCCGTCGGAACTGGTGTCCAGCACCTTGGTTGCCTGCAGATCCAGCCGCGGCATATAGCTGCCACGCTTGCTTTTCACTTCGTTTTCGGTGGCCACGATATTCTCGATCGCCGCCAGCAGATCGGGATTCTGCTTGTAGGCGAGATCCAATGCTTCCACCGCAGTGTTTGAAACGCCGAGTGCCGCAAGATCGATTTCCGGCAAGGTATCAGGCGGCAGTTCACCGACCAGCCGCTGATAATTGGCTGTGGCGTCATGTAAATTGGTCAATTCGGTCAGCAGGTTGGCTTCTGCCAATGCCAAGCGGCCACTGGCCTGTTCGAGGTCGACGCGACGGCCAACTCCTGCCAGCACGCGCTCCTCGATACGGTCATAGAACTGCTTATGGGTAACGTAATTATCCTTTGCATAGTCCGACAACTGCCGATAACGCTGAATGTCGAGATAGGCGCGCGTGGCTTCCAGGCCCACTTTCTGCATAGTGCTCTGCAGTTCATAGAAACGCACGCGCGAAGCATGGCTCAGACGGTTCATCTCATTGGAGGTGATGAAACCATCGAACAACAATTGACGCAGTACCAGCGCGGTGCGATTTTCCGGTATGCCGGTATTACCAGGGTCCGGCACCATTTTTTCCTGGTCGCGATAAGTCGAGGTCAGGTCCAGTTGCGGCAGCAAACGGCCCCGTGTGACTAAAGTTTCCTGCTCGGCCGCCGTAAAGTTATGGTACCTAGCCTGTACTTCCGGATTGGAAGTCACCGTCTTTTCGACGATTTGCTGTAAAGTATGCGATGTGTCCGCATGAGCGATCGCCGGGGCACTCAACGCCGTGAGCATAACAATGGTGATGAAATTTCGACAGTTTGTGTACTTGTTTTTTGTCCGAATCATTGCGCTAACTTTGCCTTGAAGCCACTATTGGCTTAGTTATTTTATATTTATTCAATAAGTTATGATGGAAATTAACAGGTTAATCTTTAAATTTCAAGCCTAAACTGCAATTACCTGACAATGCGTATCGCAACTCTCATGCCATATTACAAGGCCAGCGGATTCAATATCAGCGACAGGTAATGATTAAACTGCTGATTATAAATAAATTCCACAGATACAGAGCCTGGCTCTGCACTAGCATCTGCTTTTTTGCTTTTTTCTTCGCTTTTTTCCTTCCCGGCTACAGTAGTGCCGCCATCAATTTCGATCGTTTACTTAGCCTGGCCTCGCAGCAATACGGCGCGCGCGGACAGCAGAACATCACCGACCTGAGAACGCTGCTCAGCCAACTGCAAGACGTCACCGAACAGGAAAAACTCAAACGTATCAACCTGTTCGTCAATCAGAAGATCCGCATCTTCGGCAATGATATCGACATCTGGGGCAAGTCCGACTACTGGGCAACCCCCCTGGAATCACTGGGACGCGAGGCCGGCGATTGCGAGGATTTCAGCATCGCCAAGTACATGTTCCTGCGCGAACTGGGCATATCCAACGACAAATTGCGACTGACTTATGTTCGCGCGCAAATCGGCGGGCCGAACAGCCGCATCTTTCAGGCACACATGGTGCTTAGCTATTACGCAACACCGGATGCAGAACCGCTGATTCTTGACAATCTGATCAGTGATATCCGTGGCGCTTCGAGAAGAACGGATCTCAAACCGATTTTTGGTTTTAACAGTAATGGCTTGTGGGTGGGGAGCTCCAGTAGTTCCAGAGGAGATTCCTCGACCCATTTATCGCGATGGCGGGGTTTGCTTGAACGCGCCAGAAACGAAGGTATAGAGTAAATAAAATGAGGTACTTGATATGTCTTTAATCAAACAACTTTGGATCGCGACAATTGTGCTGGTCGTGCTCGTCTTCAGCGCCAGCTTGGCCACCATGGTTTCATCCAGCCGCGACTATATCATTGAACAGATCCAGGAAAAGAACATGGACAACGCTACCTCGCTGGCGCTCACCATGTCGCAGATGGAAAAAGACCCCATCAATCTGGAACTGCTGATTGCAGCACAGTTCGATACCGGTCATTACCAGCTGATCCGGTTGTCAGACCCCAACGGCAACCTGATATTGGAGCGTAGCAAGGAAAGCCAGCAGACCAACGCGCCAGCCTGGTTTGTTCAGTTGACCGCAATGGATGTTCACCCGGGCTATGCGCAAGTACAGGACGGCTGGTCGCAATATGGCCGTCTGCGCATCGAAAGTGATACGCGCTTCGCATATGAAGGCTTGTGGGAAGCCAGTCAGCGCATGTTCGCAGTCAGTGTGCTGATCGGTCTATTCGGCGCCTTGATCGGCAGCCTGCTGCTCAAACGCCTGCTGCGTCCGCTGAACGATGTCGTGCAACAGGCCGAGGCCATCGGCGAGAAACGATTCATCAGCTCCAATGTCCCGAAAACGCGTGAATTCAGATTACTGGTCGAAACCATGAATCAGCTCAGCGAGCGCATCCGCCTCATGCTCACCGCGGAATCCGGCAGACTGGAAAAGCTGCGGCTGGAAGCCAACTACGACAACACGACCGGTTTGATGAATCGCACCTATTTCTTCAACCGCGTCAGCGCCATGACCAGTGAAGACGAGGATTTCAATCAGGGACTGCTGGTCGTCACTCACCTCGACGACTTGAGCCGCATCGACAAAACCCTGGGCCACGACGAGACTAATGCGCTGCTACACCGCATGGGTCAGGCATTGCAGGGCTTTGCAGAAAAAGACATTGACGCGTTCGCCGCCCGGCTTTCCGGCACCGATCTCGCCGTTTTTTCCAGCAGCGCGTCAGACGCATACGCCTTTGCTTCAACCATCAAGGGATTGCTCAGCAAAGCCATCGGCGCAGATGCAGTGCTGGAT